>NZ_JBNPJZ010000053.1:0-53955 GCF_050312695.1 Bacillus sp. AF62
ACTTGAAAATAGCAGACAGAGTTGCTTATTGGCAGGTGTAGCGATTTTATTAAAAAGATTTTAAACAGGTTCTAAGAAATTACTAATTTAAAAATACCAATCAATCATCGTTTTTTTGTCACAAATGACAGCTTCAACATTCATTGATTGAACAATATATTCTATATTTTCTTCTTTAGCTAATAATAAGGTTGTAAAGGAATCGTATATACTCATAAACGCATACTCATTGTCTTCTCCAGTAATAATTAACTCATTATTGCTAATGTCCCAAATATCTAATGGAGTAGTATTATTTACCTGTAATAATCCGTTTGTATCAAGAAGTGGTTCAGAGAAATATAGATTTTTTGCACCTTTAGAACCGAGGAGTTTAAGTAATTTGTGTAATAAAAATATAGACGTATAATCTTCTGTTGGATAATAAAGATTTTTTTTAAAGTTTGAATGTAGCTTTTCAGCTAAATCCTCTCTTTTATATTCTTCTGAAAAGGCACTAATGGAAGTCAAAATGGCCATTGCTAGGTCTGCGTATGAATGTAATCCACTACAAGACATCATTTCCTTCCAAGAAACGGATTTCCCATTGTGAATGATTTCTTCAGCGCTAGGATAGATGTGCTCATATGGTCTTTTTCTCACAGACTTTTCCCATCCTAAAGGCATTTGGACAAATGGATGTAGCAATATAGCTGCAGATTTAAAATTACTTGGTAGTTGTTCTAAAATTGGTGATTTGTCATCTAGCCAAATGTAATCCAACAAAATATAACCTCCTCTTAGACTTTGAAATGTACGGATTCCCGTATTATGTTTTTTTGTATTGATTGTATCAAATATAAAGCGAAGTATGAAATATGTCCCAACATAAAAGTAAGAATAAATAAAATGAAGTTTTCATAAATAGTAAAAGGGTGCTTATGTCATCAGTATAGCTAAAAAATGTTGTTACATATGAGAAGAGCGTGTTAATAAAATATGAGGTGGTTAAATGGGAAATGAGCAAGTGAAGTCTGTAAAGGAAGAAAAAAAGTTATGTCTTTGTATGATTGTCAAAAATGAGTCTAGAATTATGGAAAGATGTTTAAATGCAACAAAATCAATTGTAGATTATGTTTCTATTTGTGATACTGGATCGACGGATAATACGCCTGAAATTATTGAAAATTGGTGTAAGGAAAATGAGATACCTGGGACGGTTCATCATGAGCCGTTTAAAAACTTTGGTTATAACAGAAGTTTAGCTGTTTCATTAGCGCAAAAAACATATCCAGAAGCAGATTATTTATTAATATTAGATGCGGATATGATTTTAGAGGTTGATCCGAATTTCGATAAAACGAGCTTAACGGAAGATCATTATCTTACATTGCAATATGATGTTCATATTAAATATTGGCTTACACGTCTTTTGAAAGCTTCTTTACCATGGAAATCTGTCGGTGTTACTCATGAGTATTGGGATATAGATCGCTCAAAAGTTGGAGCGAATTACAATACGAAGGTAGATCGGTTAGAGACTCTTGTCGTGAATGATCCCGGAGATGGCGGGAGTAAAGCTGATAAATTTGAAAGAGATGAGAGGTTGTTGTTACAAGGAATAAACGACCCAGAAACAACGCCAGATTTGCATATAAGATATTTATTTTATTTAGCTCAGACTTATTTTCATTTAAGTCAATTTGAAGATTCGATTAAATGGTATAAAAAACGAGTGGAAGCAGGGGGGTGGGTTGAAGAGGTATTCTATTCGTTATTGCGAATAGGATTTTGTTATGAGCAGTTAGCAAATCGTTCAGCAAATAAACAAAATGAAGTGACAGATGCTGATGAAATAGAAAATGTTAAAGGGCAAGAAGAGAAATATTTAGCATTAGCTGTTTTTTATTTTCAAAAAGCGTGGGAATATAGACCAACTCGGGCTGAACCATTATACCAACTTGCAAGGTTGTATCGATTACGATCTCAAAACAATATTGCTTTGATGTATGCTCGGCAAGGAAAGGAAATTCCTTTTCCAAAGGATGATCTTTTATTTGTAGATTATCATGTGTATGATTACTTATTTGACTATGAAATTTCTATTAGTGCTTTCTATATACCGCATAAAAAACATTTAGGGGCCGTGTCGCAAAAGTATTTGGAATCGATTAAAGAAAAGATTCCATTTCATATAGCAAATGTAGTAGAGAATAATGCGAAATTTTATTAAATACATTTTCGGTTAAAGGAGTAGTGGAGTAATCATGAAATTAATGCGATGGGCGATTGAACTAGGAGAATCGGTGCATGGAAATACGTATGAAGAATTGATGCCACTACTAGACTATTATTATGATCGTGATCATTTAAAAGCGTATTGTATCGCAAATCTTCTTTTAAACATGGATGTATTAGATGAACATCGTGAAAGAATCGAATTAAGAAGATGCATCGCTGCTTATTATGCTGGATTATATAAAGTAGCAAGAAAACATGCAAATGAGTTAGTACTTAAACATCCGGATGTAGATTTATATAAAAATAATTTAAAATTAATGGAAGCTTATTTGAATAAAGAATATGATTATTGTCTTTTTATATGCCCAAAGACATATGGTAGTTTCATAGATGTTGCGCGAGCTTTAAAGTGGCGGTTGGAGCAGGAGGGAAATACAGTAATTATATCAGAAACAATACTGGAAAATGTAAAGAATACAGTTGTTTTTGGAGCACATACATACGCATATAACCCGAACCTTCTTCCGAAAGATGCAATTGTTTATAATTTAGAACAGCTATACGAAGGAAGTCCATATGCGCACCCCCTTTATTTAATATTATTAAAAGATAGAGTGATTTGGGATTATAGTAAACAAAATATAGAATGGCTTAAACAAAAAGGGGTAGGAAAAGAAATAAAACATGTAGAAATGAACTACGCTCCAACTTTGGAAATAAAAAAAGATGCGTTTGAAGATGAGATTATTGAAGATATTGATATTCTGTTTATAGGTGCTCTTAATCCGAGGCGACAAGCTATTTTTGATCATCTAAAAGCGATTGCCCCGAATTTAAATATAGTTTTTAAAAATAATGCGTGGGGAATTGTTAGAAATGAATTGATTGCTAGAGCTAAAATTATATTAAATATTCATTTTTATTTATCAGGAATTCTTGAAACACCTCGCGTGTCTTATGCAGTCGCAAATAAGAAATTTATTATTTCCGAAAATAGTAATCCAGAAGATGAGGTAGAGTGGCCAGGAATTGTGTTTACTCCGTACGAAAAAATAATTGAAAACGTAATGAAATATATAGAATTACCAGAAGAACGGAAAAGATTAGCGGAAAAAGCATATAATCATTTTGAAGCAAATGAAAGTTTAGGTACATTGAGCATGAGAGATGAAACGAAGTAATTGTGCGAAACTCATACGAAAGTATGAGTTCTTTTTTGTTTATCATACTATTTTATGAAACAAGTTAACTCTTTATATTGTGTTTTGTATAGAAATTTCTGATAATATATAAGTAGAACTTGAAAACAAAGGGGAGAAAGAATCATGAAACTAGTCGTTATTAACGGTACACCAAGAAAATTTGGTAGAACTCGCGTGGTGGCAAAATATATTGCGGATCAATTTGAAGGGGAATTATATGATTTAGCAATTGAGGAGTTACCTTTATACAATGGAGAAGAGTCACAACGTGATTTAGAGGCAGTAAAAAAATTGAAAACGTTAGTGAAAGCTGCGGATGGGGTTGTATTATGTACACCAGAATATCATAATGCGATGAGCGGTGCGCTGAAAAACTCTTTAGATTACTTAAGTAGTAGTGAATTTATTCATAAACCAGTTGCGTTGTTAGCGGTTGCTGGTGGCGGTAAAGGTGGAATAAATGCATTAAACAGCATGCGAACGGTCGCTAGAGGTGTTTATGCAAATGCCATTCCAAAACAAGTTGTGCTTGATGGATTACATGTGCAAGATGGTGAACTTGGGGAAGATGCCAAACCATTAATTCATGATGTAGTTAAAGAATTAAAAGCATATATGAGCGTATATAAAGAGGTGAAAAAGCAACTAGGAGTGGAGTGATATGTCCTCACTTTATCATGATTCTCGCTTGTATTACATTCTAGGGGCCAATAGTCTATCTGCTATTGGTTCCGGAATTGTTATGATAACGATTCCGTGGCTGTTAATTAAAGAGAGTGGAGGAGAGACAACGTTTGGTTATGTTTCTATCATTGCAACCCTCATTATGTTTTTATTAACACCATTCATTGGGCAAAGTATTGATCGTTTTTCAAGAAAATCTTTATTGTTATGTAACGAAGGAATCGGAATTGCCGTAATTGGAATAATGGTTATATGGGGATTTGCGGGGCAACCTTATCATTCTATTCACTATATTCTTATTTATATAGCCGGATCATTCTACTATTTATTATTTTATCCTACAATATTTGCGTTCAACCAAGAGATATTTCAAGCGGAACATTATAAAAGTTTAAGTGGAACGATGGAAATACAAGGACAGTTAACACAAGTTATTTCTGGAGCGGCCGCGAGCTTCTTAATTGAAATTGTATCTTTGAAGTGGATTTTGTTAGTAGACATGTTAACTTTTGCTGGAGCATTTTTTCTTTTCTTATGTATACCGTACGTAAAGAAAAAAGAAGTGAAAAGAAAAATAACATTTAAGAAGCAATTGTTTGAAGGAATTCACTTTATGAAAAAACGTCCTAAGCTCTTTTGGTTCTTACTGGCTACTTATATGCCGTTTATAGGTGTCATGATGGCAAATTATTTAATACCAGTTTATATTTCGGATATACTCAAAGCCAATGCCTCTGTATACGCAATAGAGGGCACGATGTACGGTGTCGGAGCGGTTGTTGCAGGAATCTGTATTCCACTCATAATGAAATATGTCAAAACAGAAGTTTCAATCGTTATGACGATGTTCATTTATGTAATTTCAATTACCGCAATGAGTATTGAACCTTCCGTAATTTTCTTATATGGACTTGCAATTTTTCATGCAGTTGGAAATGCGGGTACAAGAGTGGCGAGAAATGTATTGATGATGGAGGAAACTCCAAATGAAGTAATGGGACGTGTAGACAGCTTATTTCGCCTAATTGGTACTGGAATACGAATTTTATTATTAATGTTGTTTACAGCGGGTGTATCTAAAGTCGGAGTCATGCTGCCGTTTTACGTATTAAGCTGCATATTGATCTTCTCATTAGGAATCGCTATTTATTATGTACTATCCCAACGTAAAGTAGCGGCGCATGTTTCTAATAAATCAATGGTTTGAAAAAACACTTCTGCCTCCCTTTCTTTTTCTATATAATAACAAGAAAGGGAGTGAATACTTATTTATGAACAAATGGATCTTTCTTATGATTTTATTATTACCGCCACTATACATCATTTA
This sequence comes from Bacillus sp. AF62, assembly GCF_050312695.1. Classification (NCBI taxonomy): domain Bacteria; kingdom Bacillati; phylum Bacillota; class Bacilli; order Caryophanales; family Bacillaceae; genus Bacillus; species Bacillus sp. AF62. The sequence continues at coordinate 5,434 of NZ_JBNPJZ010000053.1, forward strand.
TATGACGTTTCGAATGAACAAAGTTGCTCGTGAAAAGTTGAGCTATCACTCTCCGTACGTTCTTATACTGGGTGCAAAGTTATTTGGGGATAGACCGTCTTTATCTCTTCAAAATCGTTTGGATGTAGCGTTGGAGTATTTATTTTCCCATCCTGAAGCGAAAGTAATTGTTTCAGGTGGTCAAGGAGAAGATGAAGATATACCGGAAGCTCATAGCATGAGAAATTATTTAATGGTACACGGTATAGATGAGAGTCGTATTTTAATAGAAGATCAATCTACAAATACGTATGAAAACTTAAAATTTAGTATGGATTTATATAATGTGAAACATGCGGTAGTTGTAAGTAATACATATCATTTATATCGAACGAAAATAATTGCAAAGCGTTTAGGTATGAAGATGGAGGCGCTAGCTGCTGAAACACCAATTCGTTCTAAGAGAAAAATGTATGTTCGCGAATATGCTGCTATTATGAAAACAATATTGTTCGACCGTTAGAGCTCAAATGCGAGCTCTTTTTTAATTTAAAAGCGTATCATTTGAAATGAATGCCATATTCCATCAAAATAAAGGAAACAACAGTAAAGGAGTTGTGTTTGTGATTCAATTTAATCATGTGTCAAAATCGTATGAAGATGGCACGAAAGCAGTGGATTCATTGCATTTAGAAATTAAAAAGGGAGAATTTTTCGTTCTCATCGGTCCGAGTGGTTGCGGGAAAACAACGACAATGAAGATGATTAATCGTTTAATCGAAACGACTGAAGGATCGATTTTAATCGATGGAAAAGATATTCAACAATATAATATAAACGAATTACGTTGGGATATAGGATATGTGTTGCAACAGATTGCATTGTTTCCTCATATGACAATCGCTGAAAATATTGCAGTTGTTCCTGAAATGAGGCAATGGAGCAAAAAGGAAATAAAAGCACGCGTCGATGACTTGTTACATATGGTTGGATTAGATCCGGATATATATCGAGATCGTATGCCTGATGAATTGTCAGGAGGACAAAAACAACGTGTCGGTGTCGTGCGAGCATTAGCCGCAAACCCGAAAATCGTTCTTATGGATGAACCATTTAGTGCGTTAGATCCATTAAGTAGGGAACAGCTTCAGAAGGATATTGTACAGTTGCAAAAAAAGATTCAAAAAACAATCGTGTTCGTAACACATGATATGCAAGAAGCATTATCACTTGGAGATCGCATTTGTATTATGAAAGATGGAAAAGTTGTTCAACTAGATACACCAGAAGGAATTATACATAATCCGAAAAATGAATTTGTAGAGGAGTTCATTGGAAATCGTGGACGAACTTGGTATGAGGAGAAAAGTGTAGCAGATGTATTGCCGCTTGATCAAAGTGTGCAATTAGAAGGGCAGGCACTATCATTACATTCTTCTTTACAAGAAGCGTTAGTTCGTGTGCGTGATGAGGAGATCGTTCCAGTTGAAGAAAACGGTCAATATATTGGAGCGTTAACAAGTCGTCATATCGTCAATTACATTGTTGAACAAATGAAGGAGAGAGGCTAAACAGTGACTAATTTTATACAAACGTTCCAAGAACGAAAAATAGAATTACTAACTGCATTAAGTGAGCACTTACAAATATCGCTTATTTCATTATTTTTTGCAGTAATTATAGCGGTGCCACTTGGCATTTTATTAACAAGAAAAGAACGAATGGCTGAATTTATAATAGGAACTTCTGCAGTAATGCAGACAGTGCCGTCACTTGCATTACTCGGACTATTAATTCCGTTAGTAGGAATCGGAAAACTTCCAGCGATTATTGCATTAGTTGTGTATGCACTATTACCTATTTTACGAAATACATATACAGGAATAAGGGAATTAGATGAATCACTAATAGAAGCCGCGAGAGCTATGGGGATGAATAGTTGGAGAAGGCTGTGGAAGGTAGAGCTTCCGCTTGCATTGCCTATCATTATGGCCGGTATTCGTACAGCGATGGTATTAATTGTTGGAACGGCTACATTAGCAGCTCTCATTGGTGCTGGTGGGCTCGGTAAGTTTATATTATTAGGCATAGATCGAAATGATCATGCACTTATCATTTTAGGGGCCGTACCAGCCGCGTTACTCGCTTTATTCTTTGATATAGTACTTCGCATACTTGAACGACCGAAACGCTCTTCTAAGCATGTTATATTGACGATATGTATAGTAGTAGTAATGATTGCTTCTCCATTTCTTTGGAGTACAGAAAAGAAAGATATTGTTATTGCGGGCAAACTTGGATCAGAACCTGAAATTTTAATTCAAATGTATAAGCAGCTTATTGAACAAGATACCGATTTAAACGTACAATTAAAACCAGGTCTTGGAAAAACAGCATTTGTATTTGAAGCGTTGAAATCCGGGGAAGTAGATATATACCCAGAATTTTCAGGAACAGCTTTATCTACTTTCGTGAAAGAAGAACCAAAGAGCACAAATCGTGATGAAGTATATGATCAGGCTCGCATTGGAATGGAAAAGAAATATAATATGGTTATGTTGAAGCCAATGGAGTATAACAATACATATGCACTAGCCATGCCGAAAAAAATAGCAGATCAAAAGAATATAAATACAATTTCTGATTTAGGGAATGTTGCGCAGGAAGCCAAAGTAGGGTTTACATTGGAATTTGCTGATCGTGAAGATGGTTATAAAGGAATGCAAAAATTATATAACTATAAGTTCTCGAATGTTAAAACGATGGAGCCGAAGCTGCGTTATAGCGCAATTCAATCTGGAGATGTTAACGTAATTGATGCATATTCAACAGATAGTGAATTGGAGCAATACGGACTGAAAGTGCTAAAAGATGATAAAGGGTTATTCCCACCTTATCAAGGAGCACCATTATTAAGAAAAGAAACGTTACAGAAATATCCTGAACTTGAAAAGGTATTAAATAAATTATCTGGAAAGATTACAGATGGAGAAATGCGAAAAATGAATTATGAAGTTAACGTAAATGGTAAAAGTAGTGAAGAAGTCGCAAAACAATTTTTAGAAAAAGAGAATTTACTTCGTTAAATTTACAAGAAATATACAAATTTATATGTTTGAAATGACCGTTCATTACAAAATGAGCGGTTTTTTTGTGCATACTTATACATTTTTTCAAAAAAGTATTCCATTTTTGTTCATTTTCTTTTAGAATAAGTAATGTTTTCCTGAAAAAATATAAGAGAAACGTCTATTAGAGAAAAAGGTGACTTTAATAGTTGAACGAACATAACACCTAGAATGACAGATGGGGTGGTACAAATAGAAAAGAAGTTAGGATTTTTTCCGTTAATCGCATTAGTAGTTGGAACAATGGTTGGTGGCGGTGTTTTTAGTTTACCGCATGATTTAGCAGTAGGAGCAAACAGTGGTGCAATAATAATTGGCTGGTGTATTACAGCGATGGGAATGATTCCACTTGCGCTCGTATATCAAACGTTAGCAAGACAAAAACCGGAACTTGAAGGTGGAATTTATAGTTATGCACGTGCTGGTTTCGGTGAATATATTGGATTTAATAGTGCTTGGGGATATTGGCTAGCAGGAATCTTAGGTAATGTCGCAACAATTATGTTACTGTTTAGTACATTAGGTTATTTCTTTCCAATTTTCAAAGGAGGAAATAATGTTGCATCTATCGTTGGGGCATCACTTTTATTATGGACACTTCATTTTCTAATTTTATTTGGAATCCGTGAAGCTTCTATTATGAATGTTATCGCAACAATAGGGAAGTTAGTTCCAATCGTTTTATTTATTGTTGTAATGGTAACAGCCTTTCGCTGGGACACATTTACACATGATTTTTGGGGAGAAGGAACCTTCTCACTTTCCGCTATACTTGGTCAAGTGAAAAATACAATGCTTGTAACACTTTGGGTTTTCATTGGAGTTGAAGGAGCGGTTGTATTATCCGGAAGAGCGAAGAATAGCCGAGATGTTGGTAAGGCAACAGTAATGGGACTTATTTTAGTAATGTCCATATATATTTTAATTTCTGTTCTGTCAATGGGAGCGATGACAAGAAGCGAACTTTCTGTGCTAGAAACTCCGTCAATGGGACATGTATTAGAGCATGTTGTTGGTCCATGGGGTGCAGTTGCGATTAACATTGGGTTAGTTGCTTCACTTGTCGGTACATTAATTGGCTGGTTTTTACTTGTTTCTGAAATTTCTCATGTAGCCGGAAAAGATGGCGTATTTCCGAAAGTCTTTACGAAAACAAATAAAAAGCAAACACCGCACATGGCATTATGGATTTCAAATGGTGTTGCCCAAATTATATTTATCATCGTTCTGTTTTCAGAATCAACATATCAAATTATGTATTTCATTGCATCAACATCAATTTTATTACCATATTTATTATCAGCGTTATTCCAATTTAAATTAGTCATTACAAACGAGCTAAAAGACGCTAAATTAAAAAATGGAGCGTTAGCTTTAATTGCTTCTATGTACTCTGTATGGCTTCTTTATGCAGCTGGTTTAAAGAATTTACTACTCGTTTCAATTGTGTATGGAATTGGAATTATTGTTTACACGTTTGCAAGAAAAGAACAAGGGAACCGTTGCTTTGCAGGTGCAGAGAAATATGTGATGTGGGCAATTATTATTGCGGCTATCACATCACTGTATATGTTATTAACTGGAAATATAAAAATGTAAAAAGTCCTTTTCATTTAAAGGGCTTTTTTCTTTGTTTAGAGAATATTTACTACATAAGATATTCAGGAGGGATGAGAATGGAAGAAAAAGAACAGCTGTCTAGAATAATTGATTTAGCTAGTGAGTTAAGGAAAGTATTAGTGCAAGAATCTTTTTTTAATCATCATCCTGAGCTGAGAGGAGTCATTGAGAATTTAGCAAGTTCTGTTGAAAATTTGGCGGAATTGCAAAAAAGTAAAGATGAAAATGCTGAAGATCGATTACGTTACGTACTTGCTAAAATGAAAATTGCTCATAATGCAATTTTACAAGAGAAAAAAGCATTTCCTTCTCATTAATATACGTTTTAATTTTGAACCTGGCGGATAACGTCAGGTTTTTTATTTCTAGTTTTTCGTTTCTTTCATACACTAAGAATAGTATGAAAAAAGAAGGTGACTAAGGTGAAATTACATAAAGCTCTTCAGCCAAGTTTTATAAAACGAATGTACTATATGAGATTTTTAGGGAAATTTACAAAAGCTGAAAAAGAGAAGAGTGGAGAGAATTTCTTTGTACAATGCTTATCGCCAATACCATTCACTTTACAGGAACAATTTGCAAATGAACCCTATGTATTTGAAGGATTATGTAGTAATAAAAAGAATGAAAAAATCTTTTTGGAATTAAAGAAGAGGAAATTAGAAAAGCAATTAGTGATGTTTCGTCTTTATTATGAAAGAGGAAATGTATACGTGGAGTTAATATGTACAGAAGAACCGAAAGAAATAGCAAGCAGCTATAAAATGATTCCGGCACCTAAAGTTACAAATAATAAAAAAAGAGAATCTTTAGAACGAAAACTTAGCAACGGTTATTTATCATTTCTTATGCCAAAATTTCCGAAAGACTTTGAGCCTCCCGAATTATTGTGGCACGATGGAAGACTGTATGGAAACATATCCTTAAAGTCATCAATTAGCTCAATCGCATATTTTGAACAGAAACGTGAATGTAAATATATAAACTGCAGTGACTGGACGAAGTATGTAGAAATAGCGGTAGAAGATCAATTATATTTTGTAAGTGATCATGTGTATGAGCAATTAAAAAAACGAATGCATGAAGAAGGTAAGCTAGTTGAAGTAGAGGATATAAAAGTGCAAAAAGATGAATGGGAATGGGATGAGCGTGAATCGTCCTTTTTACAGTATGTACAAAGTATGGTGCATAATAAAGGGCTATATTTGGATGCAACGGATATATATAATTTCCATATAAGTGTAAAAACAAATATGTTAACGATTCTTGGTGGTATACCGGGCGTTGGGAAATCACGTTTTGTGCAAACTTATGCAGAAGCATTAGGATTACAGTATGGGGAAGAATTGGTTTGGATTCCAATTTCACCATCGTATCAAGAACCACATGATTTACTTGGTTACCTTCATCCAAATGGTACTTTTATTGAAAGTGAAACGAAGTTAGTTAGGACGTTAATGAAGGCGAAAGAAAATCCCAATCAACTGTATATAATCGTTTTTGATGAAATGAACATGTCACATATTGAGCATTGGTTTACTCCATTTTTATCTGTTATTCAACTTGAAACAAAAAATCGTATTTTAAACTTGTATGAGGGTGTTCAGGACATTGAGAATTCAATTCCATCAACAATTGAAATTGGAGAAAATATTATATTTGTAGGTACTGTGAATTTTGATGAAACAACGAAAGAGCTCTCCGATCGATTATTAGACCGAACGAACTTAATAACGTTACAAAAAATTCCGTTTTGTGAGATGGGCATGGAACTGGGGAAAGTCGTATTACACCCACCTTTGAAAGTAACAGCGGGAGAATTTCGGATAAATTGGATGAGAAATAAAGCGATGATTGAAGTGTTTTCTGAAGAAGAATTAGAGCTATTAGATAAGTTGCATGTCGTATTGTCATCACATGATGCGTCTAAGGGAATTTCTTTCCGATGTGCAAACGCAATTGCGACTTATTTGCAAAATATACCGTTCCAAAATAACCATACCTATATGATCAGTAGAGAAGAAGGGTTTGATTTACAAATAAAGCAGCGTGTATTGACGAAAATCAGAGGGACCGAAATGATGGTTGGTTCTTTACTTTCTGAAGAAGCAAAAAGGGGAGCGACCTTAGTACCTCTTTTGCAATCTGCACTTGCAAACAGAGTATCTACATTTGAACACTCTTTAGCATATATACGAGAAAAACGTAGGGAACTGGAGTTGTATGGATATGCAAAATGAAGGGCGTTACGAAACAAAAATCGTTGATACGAATGAAACGCTCCCTTTTGTATTAAAGTTAATCATTGGAAATGAGGGGAAAGGAGATTATATTTTATTAAATCGTCTTTGTACATCTACTACAGCATTAGTTCAATGCATTTATAAAGTACAAGAATTAAAACCGATTAGATTGCAGTACAATTATGAAATCCCAATGAATATTACTTTTATATGGAATAAAGTATATGAGGGACAGAAAAATATAAAAGAGGCTCAATATGAAATAAATGAAAAAAAACAAAGAGTATTAATATATGAACATGGGAAAACAGAATTCTTTTATCCATGGCGCTGTGGTTTATACCATTTTGAAGTGCGTATAGAAGATACAACGTATTATGGTGCTTTTCAAATCGTACCGAAAAATTTTTTTGATGATCAATTTGAAATGATTCAAGACTATGTGAAGTCAATTTTAAATGAGTTGATTTTGGATAGAGGTTATTATAAAAAGACTTTCTCTGCACTTAGCGATATTGAGGATTCTTCTTATTTAGTTTTGCTTAGAAAGTTACCCCAAAAAATGAAGATGATAAAGCAAATCTTTAAGAAAATAGAATCAAGCTCAAAATTTATAAATGCATATAAATGGGAAGGAAAAGAGAGAAAGCCAACAAGAAAAGGAACCATAGTGGCAGAAAGAAAACCTTATGCAAAACATTATAATCGTAAGTTTATGGAACAAAAAAATAGTAAGGAAAATGCATTTCTTAAATATAAATCGATGCAATTTTATCATTATTTAATTGAAGCTAAAAGTTTTTTACGTCAAACAATTGAAATATTAGAAAGAGAAAAAAAGAAAAAATCAGAAGAGTTTCAAGCCGTAAAAACGATTATACAAACAATTGAGCGTAATGGATCAGTAACCGATAGAGAGAAGCAAAAATATAAAAATATACATTTACTAAAAGAAGCCGATTTACGAAAGAGCTCAATGAAAATACAAGAATATAAAATATTGGCGCACATTGTTCATGAAAATGTACAATACTTTCAAATGTTAATGCACTCCTCGTTTTGGAGGGAAGTTACTGAAACAAGTAACATGAACTTACATGATTTACCGATACCACATCAACAATTACTACATCATTTAGAAGTACTCCCGCAATATACGGATCAATCTCCATCGTTATTATTTGTTTATAAGCCAACGTTTTTAGTGTATGAATATTACGCTTTTTTTATCGTTATTTCAATTTTAGAGCAAATTGGTTTTGAGGCTAGAAATTCCATTCGTGAACAAATACAAGAACATTTTTATGTAGATGGATTACAAGATGGAACGACAGTAGTTTTACAACGAGATGATTTAAAGGTACATGTCGCATTTAATGACTTAATTGAAACACATCCTCTTATTGCATTAAGTAAAGGGAGTAATTTTTACAATGGTGAGGATACGAAGAAGCCAGATATTCGTTTAGACTGTTATGTAAAAGAAGATGGGAAATACGTATATAAATCTTCTATTATTATTGAAGTGAAGTATAGTCCAATGTACAATATTTTTCAGCACGTCGGAAATACGAAAGCAACTGAGCAAATGTATAAGTATTGGTCTATAAAGTATGTAGAAGAACAGGATGGAAAGCGAGTCTATTATCGAAGGTCAATTTATGAAGTCATTTGTGTATATCCAGGAAGCCATATGCATAGTAAAAAAATTGAGTCTGGATGCGGTGTTTTCTTGCAGTTATATCCATATAAGACGAAACAAGGGGAAGAGAAATTAGCTGGAAAACATGGGATGGTACAAATTTTTGAAAAGTGGTTAAAAAGCATTGAGAAGTAAAAGAAATCCTTTTTCATAAAGGATTTTTTTAGATTAAGAAGAATTATATGCTGTATGGAAAGAAACATATTGTAAGTTAGATTTGAAAAGTGATACAAATGTGTTATTAAAAGGAATGTGAGCGCGGGATAAAAGTCGATTAAATTGGAATCTAATTCATTTTGCAGAATATAATAAGTAATAAATATTTTTAGTTGCATACGAAGATTTGTTCTTATATGATAGATAGTGAAAGCGTTATCAAAAACAGAGCGACGATGGGAAAGGCGGTTAAATATGTTCCAGCGTGTTCAAACAAAGGAAGAGCATTTTGGGTTCGAGCAACTATGGGGAGATTTTTGTGAAGAAAGAAACTTAATGTTCGTAGAACGTAATTTAAATCCATCACGATTTTTATTAATAGAAGATGAACATCCTATTGGTACAGTAGAATGTATTAAGTATACGGTACCTGAACAATCAAATTCTGAGTTTTTCTATCCGTTTTCTAAAAATGATTTAGTAAAAGATTTGAAGAATGTGTATGAAATAGGCAAGTTAAGTATTTCGAAAACGTCTCGTGGGAGAGGACATTTCAAAAGGCTAACAGCTATTTTATTTATACATGCGTTAGAAACAAAAGCTGAATGGTACATTGCAGCAGTAACAAAAAGAATGTATATGTATTTACTTACACTCGGTTTTCCAATTGAACCGATAGATAATCCATTTCAGTTTCATGATACTTTACAAGGTGTACCAGTAAGAATTCATGCTCGAAAAGGGGTTACGCATTTGTATTCTTTAAAAGAATTTCGCGATGTGATTCAAGGGAATGCTCATGCACAGGCATTAATTGCAGAATACAGTAAAAATATTATGTTAACGAAATAAAACGAAGTGAATATGTATAATAAAGAGAAAAATATTTTTATAAGATATAACTCTTCATTAAAAAAGACCCTTATTATTTTAATAAGGGTCTAAAAATTATAATCCAAATATACTAAAAATCATTTTGCGGCGCTTTGGTTTCTTTTCTCGTTCGTATGTTGGTTTTGAATCAGGAGTAATATAAATGGGTTCTTCTTTCGTTAGGGCAGCTTCTAATTTTTGAATTCGTTCTAACATTTCCTCCATTTCACGACGGTGTTGTAAAAGTTGGTACGTGACGACATCATTTGCCTTATCTTGCATTTGTTCTTCCATTCGATCGAGTCTTCTCGTCATAGTGTTTAATTGATCAGCTAATTGTTCAAAATCATTCGATGATATGTTTTGAACAATTGTATTGACTTGAGTTTTTAATTCTTCAACCTCATTTGAGGAAGTCTTTTGAGTAGGTTGAGGATTTTGAGACTGCTCTATTTGAAATAGATGGTGTTCTAACATTTGATCGACATCATCTTGTGTGAAAATAAAGTGGCCATATTTGTTTTTTTCTATCGTAAGATTTAATTGTTGCGCGATCCGGACAACAGCCTTTGGGCTAACACCTAATTTTTTTGCGATAAATGGTGTTTTATATTCCAAAATAATCCCTCCTATATATATCCTGTTGAATGATTTCGAGCTATGAAGTAAGTTCCCTTCTAGTGCGACAAAAGAAGTGTGGAATCGGCAAAGAAAGTGTTTTTTCACGAAATTGAGTTGAGAAGAATAGTTCGTTTAAATAAAAATGTTTTATCGTAACATTTAGAATAATTTGACGATTGTAAATGAATTAGATTATCATAATGATAAATATCTTTTTTATGTATGCATATAATATATAAAAAGGTGGTTGCTAATGTAGAATTTTGTTAGAGTATTAGAATGCTTACTTCACTTGAATAAAATTAAGTAGGAGGTGGCTTCCTTGCTTACAATGTAAGTAAGGAAAAGTATTTGGACATATATAGTATAAGTATAGTGATTGTTTTAATTGCCTTAACGGCATTTTTCGTTGCAGCAGAATTTGCAATTGTTAAAGTGAGAAGTTCACGAATTGACTATTTAATTGCAGAAGGAAATAATCGTGCAACATCGGTCAAAACAGTCATTACAAACTTAGACGAATATTTATCTGCTTGTCAGTTAGGAATTACTGTTACAGCTTTAGGAATTGGGTGGTTTGGTAAACCTGCGTTAAAGCAAATGTTTGATACGCTTTTTGCAAATTGGAATATCTCTACTCAACTAGCAGACATTTTTGCTGTAACTTTAGTATTTTTGTTAATTACTTTTTTACATGTTGTAATAGGGGAATTGGCCCCAAAAACATTTGCAATTCAAAAATCTGAACAAGTGAGTTTGCTTGTTTCTAAGCCGTTAATTTTCTTTTATCGTATTGCATTCCCATTCATTTGGCTATTAAATGGTTCAGCTCGAATCATTACGAAGCTGCTAGGGCTGAAACCGCCGAAGGGGCATGATGAGGTTCATTCAGAAGAAGAATTACGGTTGTTAGTTTCAGAAAGTTATAAAAATGGTGAGATTAATCAATCTGAATATAAATATGTAAATAAAATTTTTGAATTTGATGATCGGATTGCAAAAGAAATAATGGTACCTCGAACTGAAATGAATATTATAAGTAAAGAAATGCCCGCTGAAGAAGCTTTGCAAAAAATGTCTCGCGAAAAATATACAAGGTATCCAGTTGTTGATGGCGACAAAGACCACGTAATAGGTTTTGTGAATTTTAAAGATATTTTTACTGAGTTTGTACAACATAAAGCTGTTAATAAGAAGACAGTAGAGCAATATATGAGACCAATTATTTTAGTTATCGATTCTATTCCAATTCATGATTTGTTTTTAAAAATGCAAAAAGAAAGAACACATATTGCTATATTGATAGATGAATATGGTGGGACATCTGGACTTGTTACTGTTGAAGATATTTTGGAAGAAATTGTTGGAGATATTCAGGATGAGTTTGATACGGATGAGCAGCCAGAAATTCAAAAGGTTAGTGAAACGAAGACGATACTAGAGGGAAAAGTACTTGTTAGTGAAGTGAATACGTTATTTGGTTTAGGGATTGATGATGATGGTGTTGATACAATCGGTGGTTGGATTTTAACGAAGAATATAGAGATTGCTGAAGAGGATTCCATTGAAATTGAAAATTATAAGTTTTGTGTGAAAGAATTAGATGGACATTATATAAAAAGATTAGAAGTTACAAAGATAGTAGAATCGATTGTTATTTTAGAAGATGAAAAACAAATTCCGTTACAAGAGCAAATTAGCTCGTAAACTCTGCTATATAGCAGAGTTTTTTTGAGCATAATGTTTTTTGAGGGATAAGGGCTATGATACAATGACATAAGTTGAACCTTTCACTAGGTGAAGTATTGTTGTATACATATATTTGGAAGGAGAAGAAGTATGAAAAAACATTTATATATAAACGGAAATTGGAAATCTGTAAACACGTATAAACCATTATACGCACCATATTCTGAAGAAACATTAGCGGAAATTGCACAAGGAACGGAAGAAGATGTAAAAGAGGCTGTTACTGCTGCAAAAAATGCAATGATAAAAATGAATAAATTATCTGCATATGATCGTGCGACTATTTTAGAGAAAGTTGCACAAAAAATGGATGAAAGAAGAGAAGAATTTGCAGAGATTATTGCAAAAGAAGCTGCAAAACCAATACGTGCTGCAAGGGGAGAAGTAGATCGTACTGTTCAAACGTACAAATTTGCAGCTGAAGAAGCGAAGCGTATATATGGTGAGACATTGCCATTAGACGCCGCACCTGGTGCGGATGGGCGTATTGCATATACAATCCGAAAGCCGATTGGGGTTATAGGGGCTATTACACCATTTAATTTCCCGTTAAATTTAGTAGCGCATAAAGTTGGACCAGCAATTGCTGCTGGAAATACAGTTGTATTAAAGCCAGCTGATCAAACGCCATTATCATCTTATGCATTAGTTGAGTTATTTGAAGAGGCAGGATTGCCAAATGGAGCTTTAAATATCATTTCTGGCCCTGGCGCCACGGTTGGTGAGGCAATCGTCAAAAATGATTACGTTGCTTCTATTACTTTTACCGGAAGTCCAAAAGTTGGAATCGGAATAAAACAAAAGGCTGGGCTAAAACGAGTTACGTTAGAACTAGGTTCAAATGCTGCTGTTATTATTGATGAAGATGTAGAGTTAACAGATGAAATAATTGAACGTGTAAAATGGGGAGCATTTGTTAATAATGGGCAAGTTTGTATTTCCGTACAACGTGTTTTTGTACATGAAACGAAAATGCATGAATTTCTCTCGAAGCTAAAGAAAGCGATGGAATCAGTTGTTGTTGGTGATCCACTGCTTGAGGAAACGGATGTATCAGCTTTAATTTCAAAAAAAGATGTAGAGCGAATTGATATGTGGGTTCAAGAAGCAATCAAGGAAGGAGCAACTGTTTTATGCGGTGGTAAGAAGCGGGATGCAAGAATTTTTGAACCGACTGTATTAACAAATGTTCCAGATCATGTATCTGTGCAGTGCCAAGAAGTATTCGGTCCACTCATGACAGTAAATACATTTAAAGAATTTGATGAAGCGATTGAGCAAGTAAATAATTCGCGTTACGGCTTACAGGCAGGAGTATTTACAAATAATTTATTTAAAGCAATGCGTGCAATTGATGAGCTAGAGGTTGGTGGTGTCATGATTAATGATATTCCAACGTTCAGAGTAGATCATATGCCTTATGGTGGTGTGAAAGAAAGTGGCACGGGGCGCGAAGGAATTAAATATGCAATAGAAGAAATGACAGAAATGAAATTAGTATGTATTAAAAAATAAAATAGAAAACTTAAAATTTGCGCTAAAAAACGAGTAGGGAATGTTTACGATTCCATACTCGTTTTTTTACGCTTTTAGTAACTATTTAATTAAGTGTAACTTTTACTTCATTTCTTGTTTGAAAATAGTATCTTCTACATAAATTTGTTCTTTATCTACAGCAGTAGCATGAGTTAATACTAAACCGATTGGTGTTTCTGTATCTTTATTTTGAACAATTGTAAAAGGAACATTTTTTTCGTTTGCTAATTTAATGTATTTTGATAAATGTGGGTAAGCAATGCTACCATTTAGGAGGAGTTGTAATGATTGAGAAGAGCGCATGCTACCTGCCACTTCAGAGTATACATTACTTTGCATTACTTGACCGATCGTTAAAGCGATTTCTACACGCTCACGTAATGTAGTTAAATACATATTACGTTCTTCTGGTTTGTTTTGCTTTTGGCCGTAAATGCCTTCTTGGAGATAATCTTCCACATTTTTATTTACCATATTTTTCACACCTTTCATTTTCTATTGTACGCAAGAATTAAAAATGATGCAAAAAAAAGTCGTTTTGACTACGGAAATAATGAAAATATGTGAAGGAAAAAGGGAATTTGCATACAATTAGTTAAATAAGAAAGAAAAAATAATTTTATCAACAGAAATTAACAAAATGTGACAAAAATCTATTAACGAATCGTATTTTTTGTGTTAATATTCAAAATATAAAGGGTATTCGTCGTATGGAAATGGAGGGAATGGAGGTTTTTCCAATCGATAAGGATATTAAAGAAATATTTTGTTCACACTTGAAAAACAATAGGCACCAATTCGTAGAGAACTGGAAAAACAAAATGATAATTTCCGAAAAAGATCCATTTAAACTAGAAGTAGTTCAAAATGGAGAGGATTTACTAGAGTTAATTATCGAACTTACTATGGAAGATAAAGATATAAATTATCTTCAACCGTTATGCGAGAAAATTGCTATTGAACGTGCTGGAGCAGATGCGAATATTGGAGATTTTGTTTATAACGCAAACGTGGGAAGAAATGAACTTTTCGAAGCGATGTGTGAATTAGATGTTAGCGCTCGTGAATTGAAACCAATTATGGCAAAAATACATACTTGTTTTGACAAATTAATTTATTATACTGTTTTAAAATACTCGGAAATTATATCGAAGAATTTAGAGGAAAAACAGCAATATATTAACGAAACACATAAAGAAAGACTGACGATTTTAGGACAAATGTCAGCTAGTTTTGTACATGAATTTCGTAATCCGCTTACTTCCATTATGGGGTTTGTCAAATTATTAAAGGCAGATCATCCGAGTTTATCGTATTTAGATATTATTTCGCATGAATTAGATCAATTAAATTTTCGTATTTCGCAATTTTTACTCGTATCGAAAAAAGAAATGTGGAATGAATCGGAACGGTTTTGGCTTAATGACTTGTTTCAAGACATTATACAATTCTTATATCCGAGTTTGGTCAATGCGAATGTTTTGATTGAAAAGAATTTACCGTATCCAATTCCGCTTGTTGGTTATCGAAGTGAAGTGAGACAAGTATTTTTAAACATATTAATGAATTCAATTGATGCTCTTGAATCAATGAAAGAAGAACGAAAAATTATCATTGATGTATTTGAAGAAGATCAAGCTATTCGAATTGTGATAAAAAATAATGGACCAATGATTCCAGCTGAAAATGTAGAAACGATTTTTGAACCATTTGTAACTACTAAAAAGTTAGGAACTGGTATTGGATTATTTGTATGTAAACAAATTGTGGAAAAACATAATGGATCCATTATGTGTCGATCAGATAACGATTGGACAGAATTTCAAATTGCATTTCAAAAATAAACAGTCTACACCAAATGAATGGTGTAGACTGTTTTAATTTGTAAGTATAACGGCTTCTAATTTAGGATCTTTAGTTGAATAACCTACTATTGAAATTGTATAAATAACATTTGGTTCAACATTGAATTTCGGTATAGTCAATAAAACGTTTTTATTATCTGCGAGTGAAATTTCAATATCTGCTGTACCAGGGCTAACTTGTAAAAAATCTGTTATTTGTTTAAAGAGTACATTTTCAAATAAATGATCTCCATCTTTTAAATCTACATTTACAACAGGGGTATCTGGAGAGAAATGTGCAAAGCGTATTTTAGCTTGACCAGCTG
Organism: Bacillus sp. AF62; assembly: GCF_050312695.1. Taxonomy (NCBI): domain Bacteria; kingdom Bacillati; phylum Bacillota; class Bacilli; order Caryophanales; family Bacillaceae; genus Bacillus; species Bacillus sp. AF62. The sequence goes on from NZ_JBNPJZ010000053.1 coordinate 21,211, forward strand.
GTAAATGTGTATTATCAAGTATAGGTTGTAATTGTAGGTGATTATCACTATTTATTGCAGCAAGAGTATAAGTATGATTTCCCATTATTGGTACCAATGCTGAAAAGATTGGAGTTTCATTTCCGACAGGGACAATATCTATACGGTATTTACCTTGCACTAATGATAAATAAGGGCTGAATTGCTTAAATGAAATACTTTTAATAACCTTTTGTCCGTTTACTAAAATATCAACCGCTGATATATTTGGATCGGCATGAAAAATTCTTATATGTGACGGTAAAGCAGCTTCTTGTGAATCCCTTTTCTCATGCGCCTGTACAAGTTTTGAAAGTGCATCGCAATATTTCATATATAATTCTATATATTTTTTAGGATTACGAAACTGATAGTAACGTGCGAGCTGTTCGTATTGCGTAACTTCTTGTCCATATTTTTCAATTTCAGATTGAGACATGAACATTCCTCCTTTGTCATCATTAAAACTATATGAGAAGCAAGAAAGCGGTTATGCGAAAAAAATAATTTTATAAAGGGAATATTAAAAATTGACAACTAATATGTCGTCATAAAGAGCTGCTGGTGCTTACGAGTATTTGGCAGAGTAAAGCAGTACATATGACTGCACGAAAGTAAAATAAATGCCAAATTGAAACTGCATTTCAATTAACATATTGAGTACATGTCCAGCAATCGCTAGAAAACTAGAGTTTTTTTTAATTATAGGCAAATACACATACAAAGTGATAATTGTCCTACATAAATTATAAAGGAAAGGTAGTTTGAATCTGAGGAAAGGGGTGCCACTTCGGGATAGGGATATCCCGATAGTAATTGTGAATGAAGTTATGAAAAGGTTTTGTCTTATAGGCTGTAGGATGAATTTGTAAACATGATTTTTCTATTTATTTTAGCAATTGACAGTATTAACCCATAAGAGAGCGTCATGACGAACTGATTAGTGTGGTTAATCGGTTCTTTTTTTATAGTTTAAAAATGAAAAGTTTACATATTAAATATGAATCTGAATTGGTTAGTAAGGTGGGGTGTCGAAATTTGTTTTAAAATATGCAATTTAAAGTAGGATATTAGGAAGGAGTTTAACGGGAGTTCCGTCGAAGTGTACAGAATGTCGGCATTTAAGGGCAGCTGGCATTATGCTATAAAACCATTTGGTGATGTAGTCATTTCATATAAAAGGGAGGGTTATTTGGGCGTATAGAAAAGGATTGGTCTTCGCTTTGAGTTCTGAATTTTCTGTTTTATAAATATTTTTAAGCACTCATTTGTATATTTTATAATAGTTTTTTGATAAATTCACTGCTTTTGCAGAGGATTCTTTTTTATGAAAGAAACGTCAATTTTCTTCATATATATATACAAATTGGAGAAATGGGGGAGCGCTATGCGCGATTACTTAATTAAACCACTTGTTGGTCAGCCGTATCCAATGATTTCACATGGAAAAGGTGTTTATTTGTATGATCAAAATGGTAATAAATATTTTGATGGTTCGTCAGGAGCAATTACGGCAGGTATTGGGCATGGCGTAAAGGAGATTGCAGACGTTATTAAAAAGCAAGCTGAGGAGATTGCTTTTGTTTATAGATCACAGTTTACGAGTGAACCAGCTGAAAAATTAGCAAAGAAGTTAAGTGATTTAAGTATAGGAGATTTGAACTGGAGTTTCTTTGTAAATAGTGGTACGGAAGCAAATGAAACAGCTATGAAAATTGCAATTCAGCATTTTCAAGAGCGAGGTATTCAAGGGAAACATAAAATATTATCAAGATGGATGAGTTATCACGGTATTACGATGGGTGCGTTATCGATGTCTGGTCACCCACTACGTAGACAACGTTTCGTATCTATTTTGGAAGATTATCCGACTATACCAGCTCCATATTGTTTCAGATGCCCTGTTCAAAAGGTATATCCAACTTGTCAGCTGGCATGTGCGACTGAACTAGAAAGATCAATTGAAAGAATTGGTGCAGAGCATATTGCTGCTTTTATTGCTGAGCCGATTATCGGAGCAGCTGGAGGTGCGGTTGTTCCGCCGAAAGACTATTATAAAGTCATTAAAGATATTTGCGACCATTACGATATTTTATTTATTGCGGATGAAGTGATGACTGGGCTTGGTCGTACTGGAGCATGGTTTGCAATGGAGCATTGGGGTGTAGAACCGGATATCATGACACTTGGTAAAGGGTTAGGAGCGGGATATACACCGATGGCAGCGACAGTTGTAAGTGATCGTGTTATGGAACCAATATTACGTGGGTCACGTTCAGTAATGAGCGGTCATACGTTAAGTGCCAATCCATTGTCTGCAGCAACGGCTTTAGCTGTTATTGAATATATGGAGAAACATAATCTCCCTGAAAAAACAGCAGAAAAGGGAGAGTATTTAATAAAAGGCTTACAGAAAGTTCAGCAACAATCGACAATCATTGCTGATGTGCGCGGAAAAGGGTTGCTAATCGGAGTAGAATTGCAACCGTTTACAAAAGCGTCGGAGCTTATTTCAGTTGCAGCTAAAAATGGCCTACTTTTATACCAAGCAGTTTCAGGGCAAGCAGGAAAAGAAGATAGTGCACTGCTTGTAGCACCGCCAATGACAACTACATATTCCGAGTTAGATGAATTACTTTCAATTTTCTCTAAAAGTGTGGAAGAGATGATGCAAAAAGGAGGGCATAGTATCGCATGACAACTATTACAAATACATTCGGTAAATTAAAAGAAATTGAGGAAGTAATTTCTTTGTTCCATGATGATATGACATTAATGTTTGGGGGATTTGGAGGGATTGGATCCCCTCCATCTTTAATACAGGCAATTTTAGAAAAAGGCGTTACAAATTTAAATTTGATTGGAAATGACACTGGATTCCCTGATGTAGGTATCGGTCGTCTTGTTACAAATGAAAGAGTTAAATCACTAATTACTTCTCATATTGGCTCCAACCCAAATGCAGGAAGGCAACTAAACGAGGGAAGATTACAAATTGAGTTTTCTCCGCAGGGAACATTAGCAGAGCGCATTCGCGCTGGTGGCGTTGGTCTTGGTGGTGTTTTAGTTGATGTTGGTGTTGATACGATTGTGGAAGAGGGAAAACGAACAGTTGAAATGAATGGTAAGACCTACTTAGTTGAAACAGCATTAACTGCTGAAGTTTCAATTGTATATGCGAAAAAGGCAGATCCGTTTGGTAACCTTGTATTTGACAAAAGTGCACGAAATATGAATCCTCACGTAGCGATGGCTGGGGATATAACAATTGTAGAAGCAGAAGAAATAGTCCCGCTTGGAAGTTTAGATCCAGAGGAAATTGTCGTTCCAGGTGTTTTCGTAAATTATATTGTACCGTCGGAAGGAGTGAACTGGAAATGGGTATGGGCGTAGAAGTGAGGGATAAGATTGCTAGGCGAGCGGCGAAAGAAATACAAAATGGCATGATTGTAAATTTAGGTATTGGCATACCATCGCTTGTACCAAATCATTTGCCTAACGATATAAATGTTATGTTTCATGCGGAAAATGGAATCGTCGGTATGGGACCAACGCCAAGTAAAGGGAATGAAGACGAAAATTTGTGTAACGCGGCAGGTTTACCAACTTCTCTTATAACAGGAGCGAGTTATTTCGATAGTTGTACAGCGTTTGGTATGATTCGAAAAGGTTTGCTAGACATAACGATTCTTGGTTCATTACAAGTAAGTGAAAACGGTGATTTAGCAAACTGGATTGTACCTGGAAAACGTGTTCCAGGTATTGGTGGAGCAATGGATTTAGCACAAAAAGCGAAGCGGGTCGTTGTTGTGATGAATCATGTTGATAAGTACGGAAGTGCAAAAATTATTTCAGAGTGTACATTGCCATTAACTTCAAAGAAATGTGTAGATTTAATTATTACTGATATGGCGGTCATGGAGGTAACTCCGAGTGGACTTATATTACAAGAATTAATGAGCCCATACACAGTAGAAGATATAAAACGACATACAGAAGCTGATTTTCAAATTAGTTCTAACTTACTAGTAATTGAATGAAGGGAGATGTAATATATGGAGCAATTAAAAAAGCAAGTTTGTGATTATATTGAGAGCCATGAAGAGGAAAGTGTGAAATTTTTAAAACGATTAATTCAAGAAAAGAGCGTATCTGGTGATGAAAGCGGTGCGCAGGCGATTGTGATTGAAAAATTACGTGAATTAGGTTTAGACCTCGATATATGGGAGCCTTCTTTTTCTAAAATGAAAGATCATCCTTATTTTGTATCACCCCGTACAAGTTTTTCAGATAGCCCAAATATTGTAGCAACTTTAAAAGGAAGTGGCGACGGGAAATCTATGATATTAAATGGGCATATTGATGTAGTTCCAGAAGGGGATGTGAATCAGTGGGAACATCATCCTTATAGCGGTGAGAAAATAGGAAATCGTATATATGGCCGTGGAACGACGGATATGAAAGGTGGAAATGTCGCACTCATGCTTGCAATGGAAGCGATTATTGAATCTAGCATTGAATTAAAAGGAGACATCTATTTTCAAAGTGTAATAGAAGAGGAAAGTGGCGGAGCAGGGACATTAGCAACTATATTACGAGGATATAAGGCAGATGGTGTCATTATTCCAGAGCCTACTAATATGAAGTTTTTCCCGAAACAACAAGGTTCCATGTGGTTTCGTTTACGTGTAAAAGGGAAAGCTGCACACGGTGGAACACGTTATGAAGGGGTTAGTGCAATTGAAAAAAGTATGTTTGTTATAGAACATGTAAGAAAGCTAGAGGAGAAAAGAAATAGTCGAATTACAGATCCGTTATTTAAAGGGATTCCGATTCCAATTCCAATTAACATTGGGAAAATTGAAGGAGGGAGTTGGCCAAGTTCTGTTCCAGATGAATTAATTTTAGAAGGAAGATGCGGTGTTGCGCCGAATGAGACTATAGAGGCGGCAAAAGAAGAGTTTGAGAATTGGATTGTTGAATTAAATGATGTGGACAATTGGTTTGTTGAAAATCCAGTAGAAGTAGAGTGGTTTGGAGCGAGATGGGTTCCTGGTGAATTAGAAGAGAATCATGAACTCATTACAACACTTCATCACAACTTTGTTGAAATCGAAGGGAACGAACCAATTATTGAAGCATCTCCGTGGGGGACTGATGGAGGTTTATTTACACAAATTGCAAACGTACCAACAATAGTATTTGGTCCAGGAGAGACGAAAGTAGCACACTATCCAAACGAATATATAGAAGTTGATAAAATGATAGCTGCCGCAAAAATTATTGCATGTACATTACTAGATTGGTGTGAGGTGAGAAAATGAAATACTATGAATCTTTTAGAGAACAGACGAATTGTTATACAGTAGAAGGCGTTTTAGATTATTTTAATAAGCGTATTCGGGTAGATCACTATACAGGAAATGTTGAAAGTATTATACAGACAATTGACGAACTAGCAGAGGAACATTCTTTCACTAAATGTATTATTAAAGGAAAGGGAGAGCATGTTTCAACATGGCTCTCTTTCGGTTTTTTGTTGGAAGCAACGATACCTCATTATTTTCAAGGACACGATGCATACTTTTTTGTGAAATATAATAATGATGAAAGACGAAATAGTATGCATTGGACTGAGGAAGATACTATATTAAGCGGTGTAAAAGGAAAAGAAATAAAAGAAAAAGTAGTTCCAGAGAAATTTTTGCTGAGAAAAGCGACTGAAGAAGATGCAGAAGAATTAGCAACTGTATTCGGAAAAGTATTTGAAGTGTATCCGACACCTTTAAATGAAGCGAGTTATGTATTACAGACGATGAAAGAAGACGATACAATTTACTACGTATATGAATATGAGGGGAAAATTATTAGTACAGCATCTGCAGAAATGAATATAAAAGAAGGGAATGCAGAATTAACGAATTGTGCTACTTTACCTGAATATCGTAAACATGGATTTATGAAAAGTTTACTAATTAAATTAGAGGAAGAGCTTCGAGAAAGATCTATTTTCTGCTCCTATACAATTGCTCGATCGCTTTCTTTCGGAATGAATGCTGCATTTCATCAATTAGGTTATACGTATACAGGAAGACTGGCGAATAATTGCTACATTTTCGATAAGTTGGAAGATATGAATATTTGGGTGAAAGATCTATCTAGCTATTCGAAAGCAGTAAAACTTCCGCCTCAAAATTCGGCTGTAAAGCAAAACAGTTAGGTGGAGCTGGGTGTTCGAAAAGCTGTACTAATTAGAGTTTCGAGTTATCTAATGAAAAAATAAAATTGGTCAAAATTATAGAACGGAATCGTCATGCTTACAATCGCACATAGGTGTGCCTAAAATTCGGCATGTAATTGCTGGATTTTCGGCAAGAGGGGGGATGACATTGCTAGCAGTTTCGACACAAGAAGTCATTGAAGCGATTTTGGGCAGTATTGATGAGGCTATACACGCTGTAGATGAGAATGGAATTACAATATTTTACAATTCTGTAGCTGCAAAACACGATGGATCGAAGATTGAAAAAGTGTTAGGGAAACATCTGTTAGAAGCGTTCCCGTCTTTATCAAGGGAAACGAGTACATTGATGAAAGTACTAGATACAAAAAAACCTATCGTACATCAAGCACAGCATTATCAAAATTTAAATGGTGAAGATGTTTGTACAGTAAATACGACGTTACCTATTTTTATAGATGGGAATATTGCTGGGGCTGTTGAAATTGCAAAGGATTACTCTACAATTCAAAAACTTACTGACACAATTGTTGACTTACAGTCGAAAATAAAGCGATCATCTAGAAAAAAAGTGATTAAAAAGCATGCTGCATTTGAGACGATAGTGACAAATGATACGCGGTTTAAACAGACGAAAGAGTTAGCACAAAAAGTAGCACCAACAGACGCAAATGTTTTAATATATGGTGAAACAGGAACAGGAAAAGAACTGTTCGTACAAGCAATTCATGAAGCTTCTAAAAGAAAAAACAAGCCATTTATTGCACAAAACTGTGCAGCTTTACCAGAGTCGCTATTAGAAAGTTTATTGTTTGGAACGACAAAAGGAAGCTATACAGGAGCGATTGAAAGAGCTGGGCTATTTGAACTTGTTGATGGTGGTACATTATTTTTAGATGAACTGAATTCAATGCCTCTTGATTTGCAGGCAAAAATGTTACGAGTGTTAGAAGATGGAGTCATTAGAAGAATTGGTGATAATAAGACGAGAAAAGTAGATGTTCGTGTTATTACCGCAATGAACCAGCCTCCAGAAATATGTTTACGAGAGAATAAAATTCGCACTGATTTATATTATCGCTTAAACGTATTTTCATTATATATCCCACCGCTTCGTGAAAGAACTGAGGATGTACTATTATTAGCATCTTATTTTTTGAAAGAATATAATAAAAGTTATAAAAAAGGTGTACTTCAAATTGATGAGGAAGCGAAAGATAGACTGCAAGCTTATCAGTGGCCTGGAAATGTCCGAGAGTTAAAACATACGATTGAACATGCTGTTATTATTGCAGAAGGGAATACATTAACAGCCAATTGTTTACCACGTACATTTCGGAAAGAGAATTTTTCGAAGAAGAAGGGTATAATGCCACTTAGAGAAGCACTTCATCAAACAGAAAAAGAATTAATAGATCAAGCGTTGATTGAAACGGAAGGGAATATATTACAAGCCGCAAAAATGTTAGGTATCCCTCGTCAAACGCTTCAATATAAACTGAGCAAGTACGACAAAACCGCCGAATAATCGGCGGTTTTTGTGTGTTTGCACGAATAAAAGAGCGTTTACATATATAAAAAGTAATGAATATGATGTTAAGTATTGATTTCATACAACGCTTAAAAATATTTTTTCGCTTATGTAATAGGATTCTCCGCACATTTACTTATCAACAATGTAAAGTTGGCATAACTATTGCTTATATAAAGGATGAGCGTATAAAAAGGGGGAATAGCAATGTTACATGATGTATACAAACCAAATCGTCACTGGAAGGATATCGAATTATGGAAAGATGTTACTGAAGAGCAATGGAATGATTGGGTTTGGCAATTAACGAATACGATCAAAACGTTAGATGACTTAAGAAAAGTAATTAACTTAACACCTGAAGAAGAAGAGGGCGTTAAAATTTCAACGAAAACGATCCCGTTAAACATTACACCGTACTATGCTTGGCTAATGAATCCTGATGATCCACGCTGTCCGATTCGGATGCAATCAGTACCGATTTCGGAAGAGTTATATAAAACAAAATATGATTTAGAAGATCCGCTTCACGAAGATGAAGATTCACCAGTTCCAGGGCTAACACATCGTTATCCGGACCGTGTACTATTCTTAGTAACAAATCAATGTTCTATGTATTGTCGTTACTGTACACGCCGTCGTTTTAGTGGACAAATTGGAATGGGTGTACCGAAGAAACAATTAGATGATGCGATTGCTTATATTAGTGAAACACCACAAGTACGAGATGTATTAATCTCCGGTGGTGATGGACTTCTAATTAACGATAAAATTTTAGAATATGTATTAAAAAATTTACGAGAGATTCCGCATGTTGAGATTATTCGTATCGGAACGAGAGCACCAGTAGTATTCCCACAACGTATTACAGAAAATTTATGTAACATTATTAAAAAATACCATCCAGTATGGTTAAATACACATTTCAATACATCTATTGAAATTACTGAAGAATCGAAAAAGGCATGTGAAATGTTAGCGAATGCTGGTGTTCCAGTCGGAAACCAAGCAGTAATTTTAGCTGGTATTAACGACAGCGTTCCAATTATGAAAAAACTTATGCATGACTTAGTAAAAATCCGTGTACGTCCATATTACATTTATCAATGTGATTTATCTGAAGGTATCGGTCACTTCCGTGCACCAGTATCTAAAGGTCTTGAAATTATTGAAGGTTTACGTGGACACACATCTGGTTATGCTGTTCCGACATTCGTTGTTGATGCGCCAGGTGGAGGCGGTAAAATTGCACTTCAACCAAACTATTTAATCTCACAAAGTGCAGATAAAGTTGTACTTCGTAACTTTGAAGGTGTTATTACGACGTATCCAGAGCCAGAGAGCTATATTCCAGGAAGAGCGGAAGGATACTTTAAAGAGATTTATCCGAACTACGAAGAAAAACGTTCAGATGTTGGTATCGCAGGTCTTATGAGCGATAAGAAATTTAACCTCGTTCCAGACGACTTACAGCGTATGAACCGTCGTAAAGACTATGAAGATAATGATACTCATGCATCTTTAAAAGATAAACGTGATAAACGTGATCAATTAAAAGATAAAAAATATCAAGCACAAATGGCTAAATTAGAAGAAAACGACAAAAAAACTGAGGGTGATGCAGTATGAATTGTATGTGGTGTGACAGTACAGAAGCGAAAGAAAGCTTGAATACTGTATATTGGGAATTACCAGATGGTACGAAAGCCATTGAAATCCAAAAGACACCATGTATTTCTTGTTCCTCGTGCGGGATGGACTATCAATCAGACCATACAGTAAAAGAAATTGAAGATCAATTATTTTTAATTTACACGAAAGATTTACCAAAACAACTAACGTATGAAGAATTAATGGGAAGACCGCGTCTATTAAAAAGAAATTATTTCGACTTTTAACCAGCTTTTATGCTGGTTTTTTTCTTTTTTGCCTTGTATAATGTACCCAAGTTAGAAAGGTAGGGAATATTTTTGAAAAAGACATTTTACCATTATATGATGAAGCATCGTGCAGCTTTATTTAGAAATGAAATTTCAGATTTAGCAGAGGCGATGTATGATGATTTAAGTTTTCCGAAGCAATCTGAAGACTATGATGAAATTAGTTCATACTTAGAGTTGAGCGGAATGCTAGAAAGTATGTCTATATTTGATGAAGCCTGGGATTTATACATACAAGATAGATAAAAACTATTTGAAAACATACAGAATACATTACTTTGTTTAAAGTGAAGTATTCTGTATGTTTTTTATTATGAAATTTGTTGATTTAAAGCTAGTCTAGTTACTAGCTTTCTTTTGAGTGTAACGTAAATTTTATAAGATTATAATTTTTATTGAAAAAATTTATGAATATAAGCTTCTGTGATAAGCGTTTTTATGTAGGTTGCATATACTGATATCAAAATCACGACGTCAAAAAAAGGAGAGATAGAGATGGCAAGAAAAAAACAACCTAAATACAACGTAGGGGACATAGTCGTGATTACGCTATATGGAACCGTTGGGAAAATCACAAATATGAAGGTTTTAGATGGAGTTTATGTATACGAAGTCAATAATCACGATGGATTTTACGTAGAGCAAACATTGCAGCACGTTACAGAGCAAGATATGAAAAAGGGCGATACGGAGTGGATTGAATTAAATTATAATTTCACGTTTGGTGATCTTGTGCAAGTAACTGGATATGATAAAGATGTTTTCCGTATTGTTGGTTTTCGTACAGAAGTATGGAGATATAAGAATGACGCATGGGAAGATACAATTTATGAATTGTCACGGATTACGGATGGTGAATGGTTAGAAGCGGATGAGTCAGATTTAACGTTACTTGCGAATGCTCAAACGGCAAATGCAATTTTGAAGAAACTGAAACAAGATAAAGCAGGTATGAATAAATTAGATTTAGGTAAGTTAAAGTCAATTAACAACTCGAAAAAAGTGAGTGTTAAGACGAATCGTCAAGAAATCATTGATGGGTTACTTGATATTTATAACGATTATCAATTATTGTTCGATACATTTAAAGATGAAGAATATAAAATTGTAATGGATGTTGTTCATAATTATTTAGTTAAATTGACAGAGAAAAAATAGTTAACTAGAAAGAGAGAATAAATTGAACAACAACATATGCAGTATAAGGTATGCCTACAACTATTAAAAAAATAAAAAGCCACTTTATAAGAGAGTCTGCCCATTGATCTTCATGCATGAACTCTTCTTTTGTTTGTCCTACTTCATATTGATTTTCCATTATTGTTTCCCCCTTTGAATAGCTTGTACTACAATCGTATGCATCTCGTCCAAAGCTTATGACCTATAAAAAAATAAAATCTATTTTTCTAATCTCATATACATAATTTTGAGATTTTTTCATAAAACAGAAATAAAGGAGTGATGCTCATGAAGGAAATTGAAGTCGTGATTGATACGGAAGAGATTGCGGAGTTTTTTTATGAGCAACTAATTGAAAGAGGGTACGTCCCAAAACGAGAAGAAATTGAAGATCTCGCAGATATTACATTTGAGTATTTATTAGAGAAATGTATGATTGATGAAGTTTTTGATGAAGAGGATGAATGAAAGTAACGACGGGCATAACTCGTCGTTTTTTACTCTTTACAAACCTGTCACAAATATAGTCAATAATTATTGGTATAATGAAAAGGAAATTTTACTCAAGAGGTGAAGGAATGTTCAAAAAAATTATTGATTCTTTATTAGGAAAGAAAAAATATCGTTCGTATTCAAGTAGTGATTATCGTCGTAGAGGGCGCTCGTATTCAAGTAGCGATTATAAACGACGTTCATCTGGTTATGGACATCAACATTATAAAAGAAAACGTAAAAGCCGTAGCTTCTTTTCAAGTAGCTGATGAAATGGCGTCGTGTACTAGCTTTATTTGATAGACCACTGCGAAAAAATACAATTGTTGCAGAACGTTATAAAATTGAATCAGTAATTGGAATGGGCAGTTATGGGGTTACATATGTCGTTAATGATTTACAAATAAATAGATATAAAGTCTTAAAACAATTAAGACAAAGTAAACAAAGATATGAGTCTGGTAGAAAATCATTTGAACAAGAGAAAATGATTTTACAAACATTGAATCATCATGCAATTCCTAGTCTATATGATCATTTCATATGGGAGAAAAAGAGCTTCTTTGTAATGGAGTACATGCCTGGTAAAAATTTTGAAGATTATATTTTCATAGATGGGTATGTATATACAGAACGTGAAGTTTTTGAGATTTTATATAAAATATTAGAAATTGTATCGGTGTTTCATAGTGAAGGCATTATTCATCGAGATTTACGCATTCCAAACATACTAATGAAAGAAAATCAAATTAGTATTATTGATTTTGGATTGGCTAAATGGAAAGGTGAGGATGATGAGCGAGCTACAACTTACGAAGGTGAACAAGCTTTGATGCGAGAAGTTCACTTTCGTAGTGACTTTTATGCGCTCGGTCATTTCTCATTATTTTTATTATATGCAGGATATGAATCTAATGAAAAAAAGGAAAAACCATGGTACGAAGAATTAACTTTGGAAAATTATAATCGCGAAATGCTTATGCGAATGTTACAAATAAAAACGCCGTACTATGAGAATGTACAAGATTTAAAACAAGATGTAGCTTCTGCTTTAGAGAGGATGGAGACTCCATGTTTCAAAAGTTTTTAGCAAGCGTTGGTATTGGAAGTGCAAAGGTAGATACTGTTCTTGAAAAAGATGAGTATATTGTTGGGGAAGAAATAGTTGGAAAGGTTCATATAACTGGAGGTTCAGTTAGCCAACAAATTGAAAGCATTTACTTAACATTATCGACGTCGTATGTACGAGAAGTGGATGATAAAAAAGTAACAGCAACATATGATTTAGAGCGAGTACGCTTAACAGAACCTTTTTCTGTAGAACCGAATGAAAAAGTTGAAATTCCATTTTCTTTTCCAATGCCAATTGAAGCACCACTTACACTTGGTATGAAAACGGTTTGGATTCATACAGGTCTTGATATTAAACGTAGTATAGACCCAAGTGACCGCGACTACGTTCAAGTGTTACCCAATGCATTATTAAGTAGTGTTTTAAATAGTGTAAATGAATTAGGGTTTAAAGCACGTCATATAGAATGTGAAGAATTACCGCATCGATTACGTAAGCAAGTTCCATTCGCACAAGAATTTGAGTTTATTCCGGTTTCTGGAGAGCATTATGGGAAATTAGATGAATTAGAATTATTAATCTTGCCACGTGCATACGACCGACTAGAAATTATTATGGAAGTAGATAGAAAATCCCGTGGTTTAGCTGGATTATTCGCTGAGGCGCTTGATCTTGATGAGAAGGTGATTCGTTTTACCGTAACAAGAGAAGATATCCCTGAAATGAAGCAAAAAATTAATAATTATATTTTTTAATAAACTATGCATAAAAAAGAAATGGAGAGGAAAACTAAAACAACCGCTCCATTTTTTTGCATAGTGAGGTTATGTATGTGAAACGATATCGACATTTATACTTGCTAAGTTTTACGTTACTCATTTGTTTTGTCGTATTATCACTTTCGTATCATACCGCTTGTATTGAGAATTTTGACAATATAGTCGCACATTTTATTCAAAGCTTTCGAAACGATTATTTGACGACCTATTTTACTTGGGTGTCTTTTATCGGTTCCAAAAGAATATATTTTCCATTACTCATTATTCTTGTAATGTATTTTCTCGTTAGAAAAAAGTTGCTTAGTGCGTTACTTCTAACAATTAATTACTACGGATCTCGTTATTTAAACAGTATGCTTAAACTATGGTACGAACGAGCAAGACCTGATGTCACGCAGCTTGTTACTGCAACTGGATATAGTTTTCCGAGCGGTCATACGATGAATGCTACTGCTTTTTTAGGATTTATTGCATACGTCACAATTACTGAAGATCGTATTTCATTGCATAAAAAATTATTAATTATTCTTATAGCAAGCTTTGTTGTATTATCTATTTCAGTTAGCCGAATATATCTTGGCGTGCACTATCCATCTGACGTATTAGCAGGATGGGCAGCTGGCGGTAGCTGGCTCGTTTTATGTGTTATATTTCATAAAACGTTCATAAAAAAAGAACCTATGTCATAATAGGTTCTTTTTTCATTGGCTCAACATGAATGTGTGCATGGTAAATTCCGAACTTTTTGCGAAGCATAGCCTCGATATTGTCAGTAATACAGTGACTTTCTCCAACATCCATACGAGCATCTACCTCAATTGTAATATCAACGTACGTTTGATTCCCGTACATACGTGCTCGAATATCTACAATGTTTTCCACACCGCCAATATGTTCAATAGCATCAGCGTATTCCTCCATTTTATCAGGATCAATTCCATCTGTTAGCATATGAGAAGATTCTACGAAAATCTCCCATGCAGTTTTACAAATAATAAGACCAACAATTAAAGCGGCAATAGGGTCTAAAATAGGCATTTGGAACTGAGAACCGACAATACCTACTACAGTACCAATACTTACGAGTGCATCTGATAAATTATCCTTTGCAGCGGCTTCTAATGATTTACTTTTTGTTCGTGCTGCAATTTTTTTCGTATACAAATACACGCAGTACATAACGACAGCAGAAAATAGAGCAACCCATGCAGCGAGTACATTAGGTGCTGCTTGTTTCGGATTTAAGAAAGATTGAATGGCACTAATAACAACTTCTAATCCGACTGTTGCCATAATGAAGGACGCAACAAGTGATGCGATTTGTTCGGCCCGCGAATGCCCATACGGATGATCTGGGTCACGAGGTTTACGAGATATTTTTAGACCAATTAATATTGCTAAAGAAGCACCGATATCCGTTAAGTTATTTAAACCGTCAGCACGTAATGCACTAGAGAGGGTAATATAACTGATGATGATTTTCATAGAGGATAAAAATATGTAGGCCATAATGCTGACAATAGCACCTTTATCAGCTTCTTTATGAGAAAGAGTATCCATTGTAATCACTCACCTTTCTTTAAAGGAATTCTTTCTATAAATAGAGTATCAAACGAAAGTCGTGTGGGTCTATACAAACATTGTTGACGTTTTATAGCTTTTTAAGAAGGGGATAACAAAGTTTCGTGAAGGAAAAATATGTTGAAAAGTACAAAGTCAGGGTGTAAACCGAATTGGAGTTTATTTACTAAAGAGATAGGAGGGTAGATGGATGAAGAAACGAATACTTTTCTTACTATGTATTATTTTTATAATGACAAGGTGTAATTCATTAAACGATGAAAAACGTCAAAAGATAAGTATGAAAATAGATGAAAGCCCTCTGAAAAATATTTTCCAGAGGGCTTTTATTTTAGTATGCTTCTAAAAACTCAGTAACTTGCTCTTCAGTTTTTGCGTTAGCACTATGTAAGTGGCCTAACTTCTCACCATTTTGGTATACAAGTAAACTTGGAATACCCATTACTTGATATTCTTCAGCGATACTTGGAAACTCATCTTTATTAATAGAATACCATTCAAATTTATTGAACTCTTCCATTACATCTCCGATAAAGTTGTCCATACGTACGCAATCTGGGCACCATGTAGTAAAGAACTTAACAACTACAGGCTCCTCGCTTGCGATGATGTCTTTGAATTCTTGTTCTGTTTTAATTTCTTTCATAAGTAAAACTCCTTTCAATATCACACGAATTTATATGCAAAATTCGTATTTGCAAACATGTTGCAAACTTATTATTTGTTTTTTAGTTTTGTAGTTCGTTCACACTTATAAAATTGTATGTAACATGACTGCGCTACTAAGTGTGAAAATAACGAAACCTCACTTTTCTTTATAAGCTTTTTCCAGGATTGTGTCAAACTTTTGAATTTTATACAGAAATTAAAGAAGCCCACACTTTGATTGAGTATGGGCAGAGGGACTAAAATTAATCGCTTATTAATTTCGAATAGATATTTAAATCGATAAGCTTTCCAGCTGATTTTTCGCTCTTTCTCAGAGTACCTTCAAAAGTAAAGTTTAATTTTTCTAATACTTTTATGGAATTTACATTTGCAGGTTCAACTTTTGCTTCAACACGATTTAGTTTTAGATGTGTAAAAGCATAATCTAATAAAGAGGATATTGCTTCAGGTGCATATCCTTTACCCCAAAATGTTTTTGAAATATCATAGCCAATCTCAGTCTTTGAGTTTTCAAAATCTAAGGAATTATAGCCACATGAACCGATAATGTGATTAGATTCTTTTTCAATAATAGTAAAACGTATAGCTTTATTGTTTTGAGCGAGTTCGTTAAGGAATTGAATCATATCTTTTGCCTCGTTCTCATCAGTGAAATTACTTATATTCATGAATTTAGTGACATCAGGATCAGACCATATTTTAAACATACTTAGTGAATCAGATGCTTTCATTTTCCTTAAATATAATCTCTGTGAGTGTAGTTCTGTAATCAATACTTTTACCTCCGTTATGTTGTAATGATAGGTAGATTAAAAATATTGATATCTGCGCATAATTCAGTCCCTTCTAGATTAATTAACTTTTATTATACAAGAAAATTACTACATTGAACAAAGGCGTTAATTGGAGGTAACGAAATGACAAACTCATCAATTGAATATTGCGTTCAGTGTGATTAAGAAAGTGGTGTATAAAGATGGGACGAGATGAGAGTTACTTCCAAACTAAAAAAGAGTAGATAATTTAAAAACATTTTACATTCATTTAACCATCTACTTACTAGTCAATCTGATGCTTTTTTTACTTTTTAAGTAGTGAATTAGCTATTTTTTATTTTAATTACAAAAATTGAATAAGGTTAGAAATTATATGGTTGTAATGGGAATTAAGGGATATGAATAAAAAAATTTATCCCGCATTAACGGGCAGTAAGATCCTCACCTCAAAATTCAGCGGAAGCAAAGAAGTTAGGTGGAGTCGGGCTGCCCGTAAAAGCCCGATTGGTGAGGGCTGATTAAAGTTTCACTTTATTAGGGATTTGCCTTAAACATTTATTACAGTCAAGAATATTTATAATAATATGAACTAAAAAAGGTCCAATTTTTGTAATGTTGGAGGGGATTATTGTGGACATAACTCAAAGCGTATCAAGAATAGTGGTTAATGGGAAAGACCTTTCTTTCACTTCAGTTCAAACCTCTGCATGGAATCATGGACCTGTAAATGATTTAATCGTTACGACGAATCAGAGAGTGAATGAGCTTTATCAATTCATGTGGTCACAAGTACCGGTTACGATTTCGGTATATTTCCTTCAAGGAGCGGATTTACTTAGGTTCGTTAGGGTTGCGGGAATTAATGAGCGTGTAACAGGAGAATATGTATATCATTTCATTTGGTAATAAGAAGGAGTCAAAGTAGTCTAGCAGCTACTTTTTTATTTTGTCATTTGAATATAAGCGAGCGGACTAGCTTTATAGTATCCACTGAAATAAAGAATCATAATATAATTTGTAATAACTTATACGGGAAGGGAGCTGAAAATCATGTTTTATTCATATTTTAATTCTGAAACTGGTATGCGACCAGCGTATGGTACATCTATAACGTATAGTGGAGCACAAAGTACAGTCCAAGCTATTCAACAAGCATTGCAAATGCAACAACAATTGCAAATGCAGCAGCAAGGTGTACAACCGTATTATTCTTCCATAGAGTATTTTTACCCAGTACATCATGTTACACCGTACGGAAGTTCTTTTCTTACTATTCCATATGGAACTGTATACAACTTATAACTAATAAGGAATGAAGTGGTGTATATAAATAAGGGTGCAGGTTAATAGCGCCCTTATGAATAATAAAAATAGCTAGTCCAAACCTTATAAATCAATCTTACATAATATGTAGTAATAAGTTTGAAAGGGGAATTAGTATGTCTTGTTATTACTACTGTAAGTATTGTAAGGAGTATAAAAAGAAGCATCATGATTGTTGTAAGAACACTAGTAAGTGCCATGATAACAAGGACAATCTTGTTAGAGCATCCGCATTTAGAGCTAGAAATACAGTAAATCAAAATGTTCCTGCTAATACTTTTGTGAAAGTGTTATTTCAAAATGAACAATTTGATTTAGCGAATGAGTATAATCCAGCAACATCTATTTTTATGCCGAAGACTAAAGGAGTATATTCTATTATTGGAACGATTGGTTTCTTTCCAAATGATCTAACTTTAAATTATAGAGCGCGTGTAGAAATTCGTGTGAATGGAAACGCAGCGATAGCTATAGATAATGACTTTTTTGGTCCAATAAGTTTTGGAAATGTAGTAAGTGTTTCGACGATTGTTCAATTGAATGCAGGGGATGAAGTTGAGATTTATGCACAAAGTAGTATAGATGGAGTTTTAAGTCCTTTAGAAGATGGTGCACATTTTGAAGCAGCTAGATTTCCTTCTCCAATTAAATAAAGTCATTAAACAATGAATTTACAGAAGCTTAAAGGTAAACCCTCACCGAAATGGTGAGGTTTTTTTACTCTATTAAAAATAGTAACAGGTCGTCCAAGCTATTCTAATCTATATAGCATACTATGTAAAAATAAGTGTAAAGGGGGACTAACTATGTCTTATTATTACTGTAAGTATTGTAAAGATTACAAAAAGGAAAGTCATGATTGTTATAGGAAAAGTAGTAAATGTGATAGGAAGTATGTAAAGGTGAAGTGTTGTGATGATAAGAAAGAGGAGCTTGTAAGGGCATCGGCATTTAGAGCTGTGAATACAGTTAATCAACCTGTTCTAGCAAATACTCCTGTTAAAGTATTATTTCAAAATGAACAATTTGATCTAGCGAATGAATATAATCCAGTAACATCCATTTTCACTCCGAAAACTAGAGGGGTATATAATGTATTAGGAAATATAACATTTTCTCCAAATGATTTTAATGTGAATTACAGAGCTAGAGTAGAAATTCGTGTAAATGGAAATCCAGCAATAGCGATAGATAATGATTTCTTTGGAACAGGAGTATTTTTTAATAATGATGTTTCAGTAACTACTATTCTTCAATTAGAAGCAGGAGATTTAGTTGAAGTTTTTGCAGAAAGTAGTATTGCGGGCGTAATTATACAAAATGTTAATGGTTTAAATACGGTTCACTTTGAAGCAGCAAGATTTCCTTCTCCAATTAAATAAAACAGATCATTAAATATTTTTTAGTAGGTTTAGTTAATCCCCTTACCAAATGGTGGGGGATTATTATTGTTTTTCTAAAATATATAAGTAAATAGGTAAAGTATAGTTTAATTTTCAGAGGCTTCAACCTTCTTCAGGTATTGAACAAAATAATATGTAAATAAGTAACATGCTTCTGAAAACTCATTGTTAGTAAGTTTACTAGTTTTCTTATAGAACAAGAAAGACGGAATACATAAAAAATCGTATCATTACGTTTTTTTTACTATATAGAAATTACATATTGAACATAGATTTGTGTAGGCAATGCTAATACACTGAAAAGAATAACATAAAGGCGAGTACACTATATAAAAACAAAATCAATCCTAAGATGAGTAGTATTGGATGCAGCTTGAACATATTTGACCTCCTTGTGTATATAAAGAATTTTAATATATTGTTGGTCAATTTAGAAGGGGGACGGTTACATAAAAAAAGAGCATACATAAAAAGTACGCTCTAAAGAAAGATAGGTTTTATGAGTGGATAATCTCCATACGATAATATATGTTCTTTTAATAAAAACGTGTAAAAAATCAATGAATTATCAATGGAATATCATAAAATGTGTAATTTTAGTTTAGGAATGCATCTATTTTCTTTCTCAGTTATTTTAGGTAACAAATTTGTGAAAATCGTACATTATGCGGACTAACAACGGGATAGCGATCGTACTTCAGTCACATATTTCTTAAAGTCTGGATATTGCGTGATAGTTTGACATCTAGGGGTGCATAGTTGATTAATTATAGACACATTTGTAATTACTTCGTTACAAGGACCGAAAAATGTAACTTTTAGTTTTGAATTTGGTGGGATTTTGAACCCGATAGGTTTTTTTTCCATGAAATCAGCTCCTAATATTGAGTATTATAAGTTAAAGGATGTAGAGTCGTATTAGTATAATATGAAACTTCAGTGGATTTGCTTATAATAAAGAATTTCATAGTAGTAAAATTGCTTAAAGATGTAAAGGGGAAATTGAGAATGCGAAATAAAACGTGTAATTAATATAATCAATAAATACGCAAATGGTTAATATAACTAATGCATTTTTTTATTTTCTACATATTATGTTAGTAAGAATTGTATAAGGAGGTAGTATAAAATAGTGGAAGAAAATGTACAAGCTCAGCTTTCGCCACCGTGGATCACATATTTTAATGAATTAAAAAATTCAATAGGTGCTGATCCAACTGTTACAGTTGGGCCGCTTATTCCTGTTGGTGGTAATTATATTATTTTAGTGCATGCGTTAAGTAATGAAAAAGCGAGAGCATTAGCAACGCTTTTAAAATCTTTTGTACAATTTGGGAATGTAAGTGTGACAGTTATTGTAACGAATAATGAGAATGAAATTGTAAATCCATTTCCTTGTCCACTAGATGCATTTGAAATAGCTCATTTATTTCAAGTAGCACTAGAAAATAATCCTTATTTTGAACAAGTTGTGGTACAGCCTCAGTTCCCTGGCGGACCGAATGTTGTCTTTCCGGTTTTCGCCGCGGAAGTCATTCAGTTTTTCAATGACGATATTTCTAACTTATGTCAAACGTTTACAGGTGTTGCTGCCAATGTATTTCGTGATGTAATGAATGATGAGGTTTGTGATAGCCCAATATTATTTTCTACAAGTTGTGTTATGAACAGTGAAAATACACAATTACAAAATAAAGATTTAACATCAAAATTGTTTTATTAGACTATAAAAAGACATTTTCATGAATAGAAAATGTCTTTTTTATGCACCAATAGTGTGCAGATTGGACAATTGTAGGTTAGTAGGAATAATCTTCTATTAATTAAAAATTTTCTGAATCTCAAATTTCATGGAAAGATAGTAATTTTGACTTAAGAATATATAGAAAATGAGGAATGATTTATATTAGCTGAAAGGGAATTGATATTGGAAGTTTTAATTTAATAATGTAGGGGGATTTTTTCTAATATCCGTAAAAATGATTGATACCTTGATTGATAGGACGAGATTACATAACAAATGAATAGTAGGGTATATTTCAAATATGAGAATGTTTTATATGGTATATATATTAAAGTTAATAGAAATATTTCTGAAAGAGAATATATTTTTTAAAACAGTAACGATTCTTTTTATTTATATTATAGATAGCTAGTTTTAGAGAGATAAGGCTTACAATAAAACAAGCTATGAATAAGACATTAAAAAGGAGCTGGAATGTATGGGTTATATTGTAGATATTTCAAAATGGAATGGAACTATCAATTGGGATATTGCAGCATCTCAGCTAGATTTAGTGATTGCTAGAGTTCAAGATGGCTCTAATACGGTGGATTTTATGTATCAAAATTATGTTAGTGAAATGAAAAAGTATAGTATCCCATTCGGTAATTATGCTTTTTGCCGTTTTATATCTATTGCTGATGCAAAAAAAGAGGCACAAGATTTTTGGAATCGTGGTGATCAATCAGCTAAGTTTTGGGTGGCGGACGTAGAAGTTCAAACGATGGCAGATATGCAAGGCGGGACACAGGCATTTATTGATGAATTACGCCGTTTAGGTGCGGAAAAAGTAGGATTATATGTAGGGCATCACATGTATTTATCATTTGGAGCACGTAATATTGAAGCTGATTTCGTATGGATCCCTCGTTATGGAGGGAATAAGCCAGCATATCCATGTGATATTTGGCAATATACGGATTCAGGGAATGTTCCTGGGATTGGGAAATGTGATCTGAATCGATTAGTAGGAAATAAGTCACTTTCTTGGTTTATAGATTCGAACAAAGCAAATCAATCTAACATAGTGTATAAACAGCAACCGAATGGCATTGGTATTGCAGTTTCGAAATATCCTGATGGATACGGAATAAATTTATATGAGAATCCCATGAATCCTCAATTTACAGGTGCACTCACTCAGAAAATTCCATATTTAATCTTAACAGGTTATTGGGGAGGCGGTGAGCAAGATATGATTTGTTTAGGGAACGATAAGCAGTGGGCATATTTAAAACATTTTAAGGTGAAATGGTTTTATGCAACTTCGAAATATCCTGTCGGCTACAGAGTAAATTATTATGAAGAGCCTGAATGTATGAATTATAAAGGAAATATAGATGGATCGACATCTTTTCGAGTGTGGCGTAGAGTGGGAAATGCGGTAGATATCGGGCAGAATAGTTGGATACCTGAAGAACATGTAAGTATTAAGTAACTATAGCAGCCGTATTGTTTTTGAGGTGTATGTAAAGAGTCTTCTTACTATACATAATAGTAAGAAGACTCTTTATGTTTAAAAATGGAAATGCATGATACATAGTCAACTCATATGAAATGAATTACATGCAGAAAACACACTGTTTTCACAATGCCTGTGTATAGTTAATTTGCATAATGATAAAAGTGAGGTATTTGAATTGAAAAAGAAAAAAATATTTATTGGAACAGTTATTTCATGCGTGATGCTAGCATTATCTGCATGTGGTTCTTCAGACAACGTAGTAACATCAAAAGTAGGAAATGTTACAGAGAAAGAATTAAGTAAAGAATTAAGACAACAATATGGAGAAAGTACTTTATATCAAATGATGTTAAGTAAGGCATTGTTAGATAAATATAAAGTTTCGAATGAGGAAGCAAAAAAGAAAGTAGAAGAAGCAAAAGATAAAATGGGTGAGAACTTTAAATCAACTTTAGAACAACTTGGATTGAAAAATGAAGATGAATTAAAAGAAAAAATGAAGCCAGAAATTGCATTTGAGAAAGCGATTAAAGCAACAGTCACAGAAAAAGATGTGAAAGATAACTATAAACCAGAAATGAAAGTAAGTCACATTTTAGTGAAAGATGAAAAGACAGCTAAAGAAGTAAAGGAGAAAGTAAATAATGGTGAAGATTTTGCTGCCTTAGCAAAACAGTATTCAGAAGATACTGGTTCAAAGGAACAGGGCGGGGAAATATCTGGTTTTGCTCCTGGACAAACAGTGAAAGAATTTGAGGAAGCTGCGTATAAATTAGATGCAGGCCAAGTAAGTGATCCAGTTAAAACAACTTACGGTTACCATATTATTAAAGTGACGGATAAAAAAGTATTGAAGCCATTTGATGAAGTAAAGGAAAAAATTCGTAAAGATTTAGAACAACAAAGACTACAAGATACGACAGGTAAATGGAAACAACAAGTAGTCAATGATTTATTGAAAGATGCTGATATTAAAGTGAATAATAAAGAATTTAAAGATACATTTAAATTTCTAGAAAAGAAATAATGATTGTAATCATAATTAGAAAAGGGAACTCATATAGAGTTCCCTTTTCTAATTAGTGTGTGAGTTATAAATAGATAGTAAGACAATACAATATTACATTTAAATATTAAGAATTACAATGGAAAATAATGGATGATAATTAAAGGTGCTATACTATTTCAACGAAAGTGGATATTATACGGTTTTCATTATGCAAGTTTGTTACATATATTTATTCTTTAATAATGGATATCGAACATAATTTAAAAAATAATACATATAATGTTTTTGAATAAATATTTAATATGGATAATTAGTAAAAAGCTGAGCATTCGAATGGAAAGGATGTTCTTTTTGGTGTGAAAATTTTAGGATAAATAATGAATCGTATTAAACGCGTCATTTACCATATCAATAAATTAAGGTGGGGAGAATATATGAAAGTAATCTTTCAAGGAGAGGGCGGCGCGAAAATTTTTGAGTCATATGATGAAAATGTAAGTGATTTATTAGCTATATTAAAAGAAACGAAAGGGATTAAAATCGGAATTGTTGAGTATAAAGTGTTAAAGTACGAACTCAATTATTTTCGTCATCCGAAAAAAGCGGATACAGAGAGAGAGTTACATATAATAGTACAACCTAAGTATATGTAATGAAATAGAATAATAAAAATCACTGATTCAGTTTTGTAAAGTTTCATAGAGTATGTAAGAAAAGAGAGTGTTGTAAATGCTCTCTTTTCTTATGCTTTGTGAGTTCGTTCATCATAGTATATGTGTTCAGTTATAGATGGTTAATAAACGAAAAAATTTAAAACTTTTTTGTTTAGGCAGGGATTTTATATTTGAGTAAATAAATATACTATGAAGTATTTTTTATACGAATATTGGAGGAGTATAAAATGAGTTTAGCAAGTTACATAGGCTGTAATGTAGAAATTCCGTTAACGGAGCCCGATTCTAATGATGTAATTGTTTTTGGACCATGTTTTGCAGATGAAAGTATGCTTGAAATTGTACAAGAGTATCAATTCTAAAAAAATTATATATATGAGGTTTCAACTAGTTGGGGAATTGAACTTGTCGAGTGGCAAAACGTAAAGGAAAAAAAGAAGCGAAAGAAAAACTTTTAGCTTTATGCAAGATTATGGAAGGTTATTTGGAAGATGGAGACTATTTCGAATTATTCAGTTGTTGGGTTGGTGATGAAGATAAGGAACGAGTAGGGGAATTGAAATTAAAAATAAATCATTTTAATATAGATGAATTATGTATTCCAGAAAGAACATTAGTTAGAATAGAAAAATAAACATTGAAATATTTTTTAAGAAAAGGC
This sequence comes from Bacillus sp. AF62, assembly GCF_050312695.1. Lineage (NCBI taxonomy): Bacteria > Bacillati > Bacillota > Bacilli > Caryophanales > Bacillaceae > Bacillus > Bacillus sp. AF62. Next base: position 45,807 of record NZ_JBNPJZ010000053.1, read on the forward strand.
GATTTCACTTTGTGTGAAGTCGCCTTTTAGTTGTTATATGCATTTTACATAAGAAATGAGAAGTTTATTTGATAAAGGAAAAAGTATGGAGATAAATAAAATTATGTTTTTTGTTAAAAAATAATAAGTATGGCTCTTCTCAAAAGAACGTAAGTTCGTGTATAATAAGAACGAATGTTCTTTTGAGAGGTAACCTAATTATAGTTTAGAAGTAAATCCGAGTTTAGTGCGTATTAAAAATAACTAAGGGATAGTATGGCTAAATAAATGTATAAATGATCAAGGAGATAAAAATGAACGATGTAAAGATACAAAAAGAAGAAAGAGAGTGGGTTCCGTTTACAGTAATATCCGAACAACTTTTAAATATGAGAAAGATTATTGGAGAGAAATTAAAAGTACAAAAACCGCTTTTAACAAACGAAGCAAAAGAGAGAATTTCTGATAAATTATTAACGTCATTACTGTCTGAGAAAGAAATATTGGTAACATATTTTGAAGATGGTTACATACTAACAAACTACATGACTGTTGTACATATCAATCCGGTAAAACAAATTGTAATTTGTACAGACGCCTTTTATAAAACTTACGTATTTAACGCTATGGATATTATTGAAATAACGTAAAAGAAGCTGAATATTAAATGGCAGCTTCTTTTATTTCTGATTTATGAGACAAATAATACAAGAAAAAGCAGCTAGCTTCGTGCTAGCTGCTGAGCCCCAGGGAAAGGGAGAAAAAGATAGGGTACTCCAAAATCAACAAGAGCTGTCAAACAGCCTGATTATAGTATAGACAAATTAAAATTTTCTATACAAAAAGTTGAACATAAGATTAGGCTGTACCCACTTGGTTTTGATCTGCAAGGTCAGAATCAAATGTATTGGTCGCGCTAACACCGCTAAAAGTATTAACAACAAAACCAACGTTTGATGCGCCAGAGCCATTATAAGCTTTCGTATTTTCTTTTGGAGAAACGTTGTAGAAATCACCTAAGTTAAATGAACCATTACTATTTTGTACAACTAAATTCCCTACAACTGATGGCATAATTTTCACCTGCTTTATAATAAGTTGTTAACATTACTATATGGAGTTATAGTCCAGATGGTTCATATAATAAAAATTGTGGAATAGTAAAACGTTTGGAGCATGGATTTCAATAAAAGTGTGTTAAAATTAATATAATAAAGTTGAGTAATTTTTAAAAAAAATTTGTATAATTGATATATACGAAAATAAAGGAGGCAAAATGTAATGAAAGATATTATGAAAAAAGTTGATTTAACAGATGCCAAATCAAGTAATCTTGTTGCACTAATTTATAGTAATGAAGTTATATTAGTTGAAGACGCATTTTGTCCAAATGAAATAAAATTAAAGTTTAATGAAATTGCAATTTTATCTGCAATTAAAACAGCTCATATTGCGAAAGTGTCTATTAGGAAAGAACTTGAAGCGCTTTTTCATGATACGGGTGTTATATTAGTGAAACAAAATGTTGATTATGGTAGTAGCCAATCTATTACCATGCATTTTGAGCAATTTAAAAAATTGCAATATGAGATTGAATATTTAAATAAAAGTATGTAATAAGGCAGCTAAATAAAGGTTCTATCATAAAGGTGGAATGTGTTGTGTTGAAAAAGTGGTTTGAAAATTATTTGGGTGAATCGCATTGTAAACATAAATATATTTTTATTAAGATGCAGGATAATGAGGATTTTAAAAAAGTACATTAGGTGTAGTTTATATTTACCAGTGTGAGAAATGTGGAAAAGAGAAGTTGAAATGTAAAAACGATAATGAAATAAACAATGAATTTTTAGATATATAGCAAAAAGTAACCATGATGGTTACTTTTTTTATTTATGTATGCAATATCAAAACCATTACTAAAGTATGAGTTGAGTTGATACTATAGTAAATGGCTGAATAAAAATGAAGAGAGTAAGATATAGGGAAGGAGGATGAGAGAAATGCAGAGAAAAGAAACTGGTAAATCTGTAATTATTACAGGTGTGACACAAGGGTTAGGACGTGCGATGGTTGACCGATTTCATGAATTAGGGTGGAACATATATGGTTGTGGACGTTCAAAAGATAAAATTGAAGAACTAAAAAAACAGTACAGTAAAATACATGATTTTCAAGTAATTGATGTTTCAGATTCTCAGCAAGTTAACAACTGGGCAAATTATATACTTAATAGACATACGGCTCCCGATATGATAATAAATAATGCATCGATTGTAAATCAAAATGCACAACTTTGGAAAATTACGGCTCAAGAATTCGAAAATGTAATGAATGTAAACGTGAATGGTGTAGTAAATGTAATAAGAGCGTTTGTTCCCACAATGGTAGCTAGGAAAGAAGGAATTATCATTAATATGAGTTCTAGTTGGGGGAGAGAAGGTGAAGCTGAGCTTGCGCCATATTGTGCCTCGAAATTTGCAATTGAAGGTATCACTAAATCTATGGCATTGGAATTACCTCATGGCATGGCTGTAGTTGCTTTAGATCCTGGAGGGAGTATTAGTACTCCAATGCTGAAGTCATGTGCGCCACAATATATAAATGAATCACCTACACCTGAAACTTGGTCACATAAAGCAACTCAATATATATTGAATATAACAATAGATAAAAATGGAGATTCATTGACATGCCCAGCATGCATATAAAAAGCACCTTTAAGGTGCTTTTTATATTAGTAGCACATTATATCATTCACAAAATTACATTTGAAAAATAAAATAAAAGATTAAGGGTGGAATTTATTTATTCCGCTATTTGCCGATCAGTAAGACCCCCACCTCAAAATTCAGCGAAAGCAAAGAATTTAGGCGGGGGATGAAGAAAACCCCACTGATTAAAGTTTCACTTTATTTTGAAGGGTTTAGAAAATATTTAAATAGGTGATAAAAATGAATCCAAGCGGTTTAAAAGTTACAGGGGCATGGTTTCAAGTAGGAGGGAACCTTACAGCTGCAATTGGAACGACAAGAGGATTTATTGGAGAAGAGAAAGTTGAATCGGATCTTGTTATTGTAGGAAGCTCATTACAAGCCCTCGGGTATATATTACAAATCATTGCGAGCAATTATGATGATGGGGAAGAAAAAAGAGAAAATCAAAATATAGGCTTAGAGAATCAAAGTAAATTACTTGATCAAATAGGAATTGAGCTATTAGCATTAGGGAATATATCAAATGTAATAGGAACATATTTTAATATAAATGAACAATCGAAAGAAAATGATTATCTTATTATTACAGGGAACAGTTTACAATCGATCGGTGCTTTTTTAGGAATAGAAGCAGCTTTGATGGATATAAATGTACTACAGAAAATTATTATATTAGGTAACTCCATGCAAAGTTTAGGTGCTGGATTACAAGCGTATCAAGGTGTTTCAAATGTATTGAAAGATGAGAGAGAAAATGAAGATAGTATTTTTGATAAGAAGGATGAGAGAATAATTGCACTCATTGGTATTTGGATACAAGCGATAGGAACGTTAATTTCTGCAATTGGAGTAACTGCAATAGAGGAAGAAAATAGGCTAGAAAACAATGAAAAGGTTGAAATACTTATATAAATAGAAGGAGATACATGAATTTTATAGGTACGTTAAGATTAAAATAGTAGTAGGTTTTTTTGCCTATAGATAGAATATATAAAGTAAGAGATGTTATATATACTTAATGAAAATTTATGTAACAACAACATCATAATGTTTCTTTACGTATGTTTTGAAAAGGGATATATAAAATACAAAATAAGGAGTTTTCAAGGGATGATGTATTTATTAGCAATTTTTCTTCCACCTGTTGCTGTACTATTTTGTGGAAAACCAATTCAGGCAATAATAAATTTCATATTAACATTAATATTTTGGGTTCCAGGAGTTATACATGCAATTCTTGTAGTGCATGATAAAAAAGCTGATCGGCGTTTGAAAAAACAAATTCAAACATATGATGAAATTAATAAGAGGAATCGAAGATAATTCATCTGTGAAATGTTTTTAAAAGAAAGGAGGATTAACCTCCTTTTTTTAGTGGGTGTTAAGTTTAAATTTTTGTGTGGCGGAAAGAATTTTTAATATAAGTTTTATGATAATAACTTTTAGATTGTGCATGTAATAGGCCAGTATAAATACTTTCTGGTACATTAAAGAAATCGTACATACCGTTCTTTAATTGGATTCGCAAAATCATAGAAAAAGGATTATAGCCAACAGCAACTATATTTTTTGAAATCACGGGAGATAGCTTCATCATTACGCAACTCCTCACTTTTCATTTTTAATAATTTCTTGTATATGTTGAGGTTGTGATGTTGAAATCCTTATAATTTAAGAGGTATTATACTTATATGCAATATATTAAATGTTTGTTATACGTAATTATAAGGAAGTTCACACGAAGTACATATCGTTGTGCTATTTTTATTTCACCTTTGATTTATAAATAAGAAAATATTGACCATTTGAAAAAAAGGTATATTATTTATACGAGGTATTAAAAATTCACTTTTTACATTCTATGCTTAAAGGGGCAGCGTTATTAGGAAAAATAGAAGTGAAAATAGTTTGTATAAGAAGTATTCTAAAATTTATAATCTGTGAATTGGGAAAATATTGAATGCTCCAGGTCAATATACTTTCTTAATCAAATGCATTTTAGAAAGTGACCTCAATATTTTTAAGTAAATCAACGGGAGAATTGAAAGGCAGGAGAAAGTAACATGTCAGAAAATTATCGTTCTCGAGAGGAACGACGACAAGTTAAAAAGAAAAAACAACCAGCTTCTAAAACACAAAAACCAAAAGGTAAAACATCATTCTTTCGCAAGTTTTTAATTACTTGTTTATTACTTGGTATTGTTGGTTTAGTGGCGGGGGTTGCTACCTTTTTCGTAATGATTAAGGATGCACCAAAACTTGAGAAAGCAAAACTTGTTAATCCGTTATCCTCAAAAATTTATGATAAAAACGGGGATTTGGTATATGAATATGGAAAAGAAAAAAGGACGAATGTTACGTATGAGCAAATACCTAAATTAGTAGAAAATGCATTTTTAGCAACAGAAGATTCACGTTTTTATGAGCATAGCGGAGTAGATTTTAAAGGTACTGCGCGTGCTGTTCTAGTAAGTCTTAAGGGAGATTACGGTTCTCAAGGTGGAAGTACGATAACACAGCAAGTTATTAAAAACTACTTCTTATCAATGGACAAAACACCAAAGCGTAAGGCGCAAGAAATATATTTAGCTTATAAGCTAGAACAACAGTATTCAAAACATGAAATATTAGAGATGTACTTAAATAAAATTAACTTAGGAAACCGTTCATATGGGATCGCAACAGCAGCACAAAACTACTATGGTAAAGAATTGAAGGACTTAACATTACCAGAAGTTGCGATGCTGGCAGGTTTACCGAAAGCACCGAATAACTATGATCCAACGAAAAAAGAAAATGTTCAAAAAGCAACAGAAAGAAGAAATGTTGTTCTAAACTTAATGAATCGACATGGATATATAACAAAACAGGAAATGGAAGAAGCATCAAAAGTTGACGTAGAAAAGGGACTCAAGCCTGCAACTCAACTACAAACAATGCCATACCCTGTATTTATGGATGCAGTTGTGAAAGAAGTAGAAAAAGAATTGCCAGATGCTAATATTGGTTCTGATGGTTTAGAAATTTATACAACGTTAGATCCGAAAGCGCAGAAACTTGCTGATAATATTTTAAATAATAATATCATTGATTATCCGAACGATAAATTCCAAGGTGCATTTACATTTATGGATACGAAAACAGGAGAAGTTCGTGCTATAGGTAGTGGCCGTGGAGAAAATAAAGCTGTATTTAAAGGGCATAATATGGCAATTGAATTAGATCGTGCAGCTGGTTCAACGATGAAGCCGATTTTCGACTACGCTCCTGCAATTGAATATTTAAAATGGGCTACGTACCATCAAATTGATGACTCTCCATTTAAGTATTCAACGGGACAAGAAGTACGAAATTCAGATAGAAGTCATATGGGCCCTATTACAATGCGTGTAGCATTAGAAAAGTCACGAAATATCCCAGCAATTAAGACTGCGAAAGAAGTTGGAATTAATAAATCAAAAGACTTCTCTGAGAAATTAGGCATTACATTTAATACGGCACCGACTGAATCAACAGCGATTGGTACAAATGAAGTATCACCAACTGAAATAGCGGGCGCTTATGCGGCATTTGGTAATGATGGTAAATATACGAAACCGCATTTTGTTAAGAAAGTCGTTTATCCAGATGGTAAGTCACAAAGTTTTGGACAAAAACCAAAACAAGTTATGACAGATTCTACAGCATATATGATTACAGATATGCTTCGTTCTGTAGTTACATCAGGTACTGGTACATCTGCAAATATAGCATCTTTAGATGTAGCTGGTAAAACGGGTACGACAAACTACTCATCAAAACAATTAGCTCAATATAAAATTCCAGAAAGTGCAACTCGTGATAGTTGGTTTGCTGGATATACACCGCAATATACGATGGCAGTATGGACAGGGTATATGAAAGATGGTAAAGACGAGTATATTAGTAGTAAAAATACGAAAATTGCACAGTTGATCTTTAAAGAAATGATGAGTGAAATGGCTACAGATAAATCACGCTTTAAAATGCCAAGTAGCGTTATTCAAGAAGGTAGTGAGCTACGTATAAAAGGTGAAAAACGTGATTCATCGCCAAATACTAGCGTACCGGATACAACGGAGCAACCAAAACAAGATCAACAGCAAAAAACTGAAGAAGAGAAAAAGCAAGAAGAATTAAAGAAACAAGAAGAACTGAAAAAACAAGAAGAGCAAAAGAAACAAGAGGAACTTAAGAAGCAAGAAGAACAAAAGAAACTAGAAGAGCAAAAGAAACAAGAAGAAGAAAAGAAACAAAATGAACAAAATAACGGAAATGGTCAAGGAACGACACCTCCAGCGAATAACGGAGGAGGTCAAGGAACGACACCTCCAGCAAATAACGGAGGAGGTCAAGGAACGACACCTCCAGCGAATAACGGAGGAGGTCAAGGAACGACACCTCCAGCGAATAACGGAGGAGGCCAAGGAACGACACCTCCAGCAAATAACGGAGGAGGCCAAGGAACGACACCTCCAGCGAATAATAATGGAGGTCAAGGAACTCCAACCCCACCTGCAACAGTACAACCAAATAATGGTGGAAATGCAGGAGAGGTTCCTGCCAATAATGGACAATAAGAAAAATTTATAGAAAAGTTTTCAAAAGAGCACTTAAGATTTGTAGGAATTTACAATCTTAAGTGCTTTTTTTATTTTGCTACAGAAAATGTAATGTTAAGGGCTGGATAGAAGAAAAAGAGTGAATTAACGTAAAGAGAGGAAAGTCTATTTGCAAAAGATGGTATGTGTTGGTTATCCCGCAAAGTGACTAACTGTGATGAATCATATAAAGTATTAAATAAGTAAAAATTATATTCAAATCTTTAATAAATATCTTTCTTTAATGGTTACTTTAGTTGGGGGAATAATTTAAAAAGTCGAATTTCTTATTTAGGAAATTCGACTTTTTATGTTGAAAATGGAGTGAGGTTAATCTTTATTGCAATGTAGGGGGAATACAGTGATGGCTATTAAATGTTAAACGTGCCATAAAAATTTTGAAAATAAATTGATGGGAAATGATAAAAGACTTGAGCCTGAGGTGGTGGAGCGTAGCTAGGGTGATAAAAGGTAGTGCTACTTGGATGGGCACCATGATGCCAAAATGAAGGGGTAGCTTGACCTGGTGATTGGTATTGTTGCCAAATTGCTGGAAGTTCAATGCCGACATCGGAACTTGCTGTATGAACGGCGGGGGCATGTATTTCGGGTATGGAAGGAACCGCGACAGTTACTCTTGATGATAATACCCACATAAAATAATCACTCCTAAGTTGTGATAATAAATTAGTATATTCTTTTCACACGTATAAAGGTACATATATAGGACTTTCGTTTAAAACATGCGTACAAAGTCTTAAGAACCTGTTTAGAATCTATGGTATAATCTGTACAAAAAAGGATATTTTCTATGATACATAATTATACAAGTAA
>NZ_JBNPJZ010000072.1:0-51657 GCF_050312695.1 Bacillus sp. AF62
TACTATCATTCTTCCAGGAAAACGGGTTTCTTTATGCATTCATTTTTGGATATTTATGAGTTTTGCAACACCCTCTTATTAGTCATGATTCAAAGGGCTATTTTATATGTTTCTAAAAATCGTAATGAAGAAAAGAAGCAAATGTTGGGGGGGGTAATAGTAGCACTCATACCATTAATAGTATGCACTGTACAACTAAGTGTAAATGAATATACATCAAAGTTTAATCAAAATAGATGGTTAAATCATGCAGATAAGCGGGTATATATGGTAGATGATCTATTACAAAAATATAAATTAATAGGGAAATCAAATGAAGAAATTATACAATTATTAGGGGCTCCAACGGAAACGAGAAGTGGGGAAGAAGGAGTTACCACTTTGTATTATCTTGGGACTGAACGTGGCTTTATTCCAATAGATAGCGAACAGCTTGTTTTCCAATTTGATAGAGATGGAAAAGTCATGGAATATACGGTGCATAAAGATTAAAGAAACGTAGAGGGAAGCTATATGTTATAGCTTCTTTTTTATTTTTCAATATGTCACGGAAGGGGGAGAAGGTTTTTGAGTGGAATAAGGAATGAAAGCGGAGGTGATGCATATATATAGATGCATTGGGTGATTATTAGTCCGATTGGTGAGGGATAATAATTAATAAGTACGGACAAAAACCCCACTCATTAAAGTTTCACTTTATCATATTGTATAAATGAAAAGGAGGTAAGACGGTGAAAGCAATCCCGACTGATGTCCTGAGTAAAGAATTGATGGAAAGAGAAGGAGTTATCTCTATTACAGTAAAGGAATTTGAAAAGATAGAAGTAGCTGGAGTGGTGGTCGCTGGTCCAGCAGTTATTTTGATTAATCAAGATTAAGTACATATCATTGAAATAAAAAGCATCCATCTAGGATGCTTTTTATTTGTATGTAAGGATAAATATGATGGATAATTGTGTTACTGGAGGGAAAGTCTGTGGCAATAATTATAACAATGTTAGTAATGGGTATTTTATTAGGATTTGTTGGAGCTGGAGGAGCTGGGTTTATTATCGCGATACTCACTTTAGTATTCCAAATTCCTATTCATGTTGCTCTTGCAACATCTTTAACTGCAATGGCATTTACGACATTATCAGGTGTTGTAAGTCATTACCGTGAAGGCAATGTTGCACTTATTATAGGCGGGATTGTTGGGGGATTTGGCGCAATTGGCTCTTATATTGGTTCTAAATTTGGTTCACTTATACCAGCACATCTTCTTCATTGGTTTACAGCTGGGATGTTATTTTTATCGGCAATTTTTATGTTTATTAAATTAATTATGTTCCAAAACAAAGAAAAGTCGTCTTTATATAAACATAAAGAGTTTTCCGTGAACTACTTGTTGAAATGTGTATGCCTTGGATTAGTTACTGGAATGATGGCTGGTTCATTTGGGATTGGTTCTGCACCGTTTATTCAACTTGGATTAATGGTTCTATTGGGACTTACGATTCAGCAATCTGTAGGGACAACAATGCTTGTTATATTACCGATTGCAATTGGAGGCGGGATAGGATATAGTTCGGAAGGATATTTAGATTATATATTGTTATTACAAGTATTGATTGGGACCATGTTAGGGGCATACATTGGCGCGAAGTTTACAAATTATGCACCGCGAACGCTTTTGAGGTTTTCGATGATTATGACACCGGTTTTAGCTGGTTGTATGCTATTGATGGAATAAAGTGAAATTATAATCAGTAGGGGGTTACTGCTTACAAATAGCGGGATAAAATTAATATAGCAAACTATTAATATATTTTACGAATGAATTATATAGGTAATTCATATTTCCCATATAAAAGGATTTGTTTTAATATTATGAGTGTAAAGTTCGAGTATTCGAAGTACTACTTGAATTATATCCCTATCCCTTTTCTAAAAATGCGAACAAGTTTTGCCCTATTCTATTCAATAGTTAATTGCATAGAAATATATTGTTCGATGACCATTATGGAACGTGCATAATGGGAAAATCCCGATCCTTAAAGAGGATGCCCCTAATCTTCATGTGAAAATATGATCGGATATGAAAGCTGACCAATTTATGGTCAGCTTTCTTTTTGTTCGAAAATTATTTCTTCTTTAATTTCTGTTTGCAATAATACAGTTTTTCCGAAGCGACGTTTGCATTCCGCGCGCACTTTTTCAAGGGCTAGTAGCTGAGTAGTGGCGGGAACTGTGACAATAGCTTGGCGAGGTTTTCGATTTTCTTCACAAAAGACACATTCCACAACATAATTAGAAATCATATTTTCATCCTTCCAGTTTTAATTTCTAAGAAGGGATTGTCTATGAAGTTGATGTAACTTTTCGTCATTGTTTTATTATTTTCCTCTTTTTTTCAAGGGGAAAATAATAAAGAAGGCGAATTTTAGTAGGGGAGGGATGTTTATGGAGAGATGGATAGGTAGTGCAGCGGTATGTGTAAATGAAAAATATGAAGTTTTAATGGTATTGCAGGGCAAAGAGGGAGAAGAAAAAAGGTGGTCTGTCCCAAGTGGAGGACTTGAAAAGGGAGAGACACTAGAAGAATGTTGTATCAGGGAAGTTTGGGAAGAAACAGGTTACAATGTGGAAGTTGTAAATAAAATATATGAAAAAGAGGGTATTACATACGGTGTTCCAGTGTATGTCCATTATTATTTTGTTAAACAAATAGGCGGTAATATGAAAATCCAAGATCCTGATGAGTTAATACATGAAATTGCTTGGAAAGGGATACATGAAGTTGAACAATTGTGTTTAGCTTTTCCGGAGGATTATGAATTGCTGTGCCAATATATAGATAAAGAAGCAAGTATGTAAATACTTGCTTCTTTAATGTATCCAAGACAAGAAAAGCGGAACGATAACTAAACTAGCGCCTGCTGTTAAAAGCATAGATAAACTTGCAATTGTTCCTTCCACAGGACCGATTTCGAATGCTTTTGATGTACCGGTTCCATTTGCGCTTGTTCCTAACATAATACCTTTTGCGATTGCTGTTTTAATACGGCAAATACGTATGAGAGAAGGGCCGAGCAATGCTCCTGTTAAGGCAGTTAAAACGACAAATACAGCAGTTAATTGTGACATACCACCAATCATTTCTGAAATAGCCATTGCGATTGGTGTTGTTACGATATGTGGCGCTAAACTATGTTCTAGTGATGAATCAATTTGAAAATAATTTGCTAGTAGTGCTGAAGTAATGACTGATAAAAACGAACCGACAATGACATTAAGTAAGATAGCCATTCCATGTTTCTTTAATAAATCAAAGTATTTATAGATTGGCCATGCAAAAGCAACTGTTGCGGGTTTTAATAATTCAGTTAACCAGTGACCACCAGATTCATATGTTTCATAAGGCGTATCTAATCCGAGCAATAAAGCAATTAAAATAATGGGACATACGAGAAGAGGAGAAAGTAGACTCCAATTCCAGCGTTGATACATTTTTTTTGATATCCAATATGTGAATAGTGTTAATAGTAAACAAAGAAATCCGATCATTGCGTTGATCCTTTCCGCTTTAGTAGCAATTCTGTTAAAAGTCCTGTAACTAAGGTAACGCAAAGAGTGCTAATCATAATAATTAAAATGAGATCGATTCCATATTGTGTTAGTGTATCTCTGTAACGTATGACAGCGACTGCAGAAGGGATGAAAAATAAAATAAGTTCTTTTAATAAAAAATCTGCTCCGTCCTGTATCCATTCTTTTTTAACTAGGTTAAATTTTAATGAAATTAATAATAAAAAAATACCGATTATACTTCCTGGAACTGGGAGGTGTGCCTGTTTTGCAATCCATTCACCTGTCCAAGCGAAACAAAATAGTAATAAAATTTGTCCGCTTAACTTCCACCATTTCATACAGTAACCACCTCTTTCTTTTTTTACATAAAAATTGTAAAAAAGAATTAACAATTTCTACTATACGTTCATTCAAAATATTTGTCTAATATATAAATTATATGTTATTAATATATTAGACATATTAATCGAAAGTGAAAAGGGTGTCCAAAAATGGAATTACGGCATTTGCAATATTTTGTTGTTGTGGCAGAAGAGTTACACTTTGGACGGGCGGCTGCTCGTTTACAAATGACACAACCACCACTTAGTCAACAAATACAGCAATTAGAAAAAGAAATGGGAGTTACATTATTTTCAAGAACGAAAAGAAAGGTTGAACTAACAGAAGCAGGAGAAATGTTTTTAAAAGAAGTAAAAAAGGCGTTTGAACAAATTGAAAAAGCAGTAGAAGTTGCACAAAGTGCGCAAAGGGGAGAAGTAGGATCACTTTCAATTGGTTTTGTAGGTGCGGCGATATATGATATTTTACCATCAATTGTTAGGGAATATAGAAAAAAATTTCCGAGAGTGTCTGTTGCATTACATGAATTGTCAACACCAGATCAAGTTCATGCACTTCATGATAACCGTATCGATATTGGCTTTTTACGTCCACCAATTCCAACACAATTATTAGAATTAGAGCCAATTCAAAGGTTATCTTGCACCTTATGTTTACCAAAGGCACATCCACTTGCAGAGAAAGATGAAATACATATAGAAGATTTACGAGATGAGCCGTTTGTATTTATTACGAGACCAGTATGGCCAGCTTTGTATGATACAATTTTATCTCTTTGCAGAGAAGTTGGATTTAGTCCGCGTATTGTACAAGAAGCAACAGAGTATCAAACAGTTATGGGGCTTGTAGCAGCAGGGATTGGAATTACAGTAATACCCGTGTCGGCAAATAAGTTATATAAAACAGAAGTTGTATATAAAGAGTTATATGATTCTAATTTTGTTGCAGAAATGTCAGTGGCTTACAAAAAAATGAATAGTAATCCAGAGCTGCTAGAGTTTTTAAAAATTGCAAGAGAGAAGAAAAGAATAGAAGTAGAAGATGAGCAATAGTAGTAACAGAATATGGATTTAATTCAAATCCATAAAAGTACACCTTATTAAACAATAAAGCGGAAATGCAACTTAAGTTGCATTCCCGCTTTATTGTTCTTTTTTTAGCTCGATACTAAATAGATAAACGTGTTCATTTTCTTTTAAGAGTAGATCAATACCTGTTTCTTCATCAATGGTAGGAACGCTTACAGTTTCTTTACTGGTTTGGATTACAGCAGCTAAAGTTGTTTTTTGATTGTATTTTAAATTTTTTATAGATTGGATTGTAGTAGTTGCAGAGCTATTTACGCTTGGTGGCGCTTCTTCAGGAACAAGTGTTGAACCACCTTCAATATTCAGATACCACTGCCTTTTTTCTTGTATATCTTTATCGAATTGGAAATGTGGTGGTAAAAAAGAAAGCTTTACTTTCTTTTTTGAAAAATGTGAGGTAGCTATATTAGCAATTTCTTTTGTTTTTTTACCATTGTTATAATAATCAATTGTAGCATTTATTTCATCTTTATCATTTTTAAGAGTAACGTTATAAAACATGCTATTTCCTTCTTGAAAAGGAGTCATTTGTAAAATAGAAGCTTGCTCTTTTGTTAATTTGTATGGCTCAACAATGGCAACTTCATTGTTTTTTATTTGGCTACAACTTGTGAGTAATAATAAACACAAGATTGATAGTAATTTTATACGCATGCAATCTCCTCCTTTTTACAATTATATTCTAAATGTGATTTTTTATCATTTCGTTTTCTAGGACTAAAGACTTAGAAGAAATTCCGATTGTAGTGCGATGTTTAAAATGTCATATTTTTATACACTAGTAGTATAGAATGCGTATGTAATAAGGTAGGGGAAGAATTTTATGTCTTTATGTCGGTTAGCGAGAAAAAATATTAGAACATTTGCTACCAAAAGGATGAAGCAATTTATGTGGATTGCTATGAGTACTATGATTTTGTTTTTTATGATATCGTTACAATTTAATGAAGGAGCTATTTTGAAAGTAGGGGATGCATTTGTATTTCAAATGTATTTTTACACACTGTTTATTGTACTAATTTTCATATGTATTTTTACTACATATAAAATGATGTACTCCCTTTTGCTAGTGAGGAGAGAGGAGTTTATATCTTATGTAGCAGAAAATATGAAAAGAAAAGAGGTACTATGTGTATTATGTCAGGAGCAATTATTCATTTATGGAGCAGCATTTGTTTTTGGATTAATTAATGGGATGCTATTTTTGAAATTATTCACGGTTATCTTTATGAAAATCGCAGGGATACAAGGAATAAATAGTGCGCCAATTACAATATATGCAGTTGTAATTATTAGTGTAATTATGATGACTGTCGTTTTAATATCGATGATGCAATGTTATCGATTTGTTCGAAGTTTAAAAGATGAAAATTCGTTGTGGTTTAAAGAAAGGGCATGAGAAATCATGCTTTTTTCTATTTTACACGTAAAAATAATCATGTTACAGTGAAAAGACCTGACAAAGAATGGGAAGGAAAGGTTGTATAGAATGACAAATGAACAATCAATTGTAAAAGTCGATCGGTTAACGAAGCGAATCGGCTCAAAGACACTTGTACAAAATATTAGTTTTGAAGTGAAAAAAGGCGAGGTTGTCGGTTTACTCGGACCAAACGGTGCTGGAAAAACGACTTTAATGAGAATGATGGTTGGTATGATCCGTATGACAGAAGGTGAAGTATGGATTGATGGCCAATCTGTGAAACAGCAATTTGAAAAAACCGCTGCGAAAATTGGGGCGGTAATTGAGACACCCGAATTTTATCCTTTTTTGAGCGGGTATGAAAATTTAACATATTTCGGACGAATGAATGGTAATGTGACCGAAGAGCGTATCGATGAAGTAGTGAAATTGTTAGGAATGGGACAAGTAATTAATCGTAAAGTAAAGGCATATTCACTCGGCATGAGACAACGTTTAGGGATCGCTCAGGCGCTTATTCACGATCCGGATGTGTTGGTACTAGATGAACCGACGAATGGATTAGACCCTAGTGGAATACATGAAATGAGAATGTACATAAAAAAAATTGCACACGAACAAGGAAAAGCTGTACTTGTATCAAGTCACTTACTTTCAGAAGTTGAATTAATGTGTGACAGAGTTATCATTATTCAGCACGGGGAATATGTGGCTACGCAAAATATTCAGCATAGCCAAAGCGAAGAGATGGAGACGATCCGTATACGTGTAGATGATGCGAATAAAGCAGCGGAAATGTTAGGGCATGATGTTGTAGTAAAGGATAATGAATTAATTATTAACGTAAAAGATGAAGAAATCCCAAATGTTATTCGTACATTGCTTGAGAAAAATATTCAAGTGTATCGTGTATATGAAGAAAGAAAAACGTTAGAAGAGCAATTTTTAGAACTAACAGGGGGAAAAGATATTGTTTAATTTAGTATATAACGAACTGTATAAAATATTTAAGCGGAAGCGAACGATTATTCCATTTGCGGTTATTGCAGTATTAATAATCGGATTAGGGTGGGTTACGGTAAAGTATTTTGAACCGGAAACAAAAGGATGGAAAGTAGATTATACAGAACGTACTGTAGAAATTGAGAAAAAGCTTGGCATGAAAAAAGAAGCTATTTTATCAGAAAAATCAGGGGATGAGCTTGTAAAAGAATACCAGCTTAAGATGAAGCATTTAGATACGGATACAGCACCGGCAAGCAGTTCTCCACTTTCTTTCATGAGAGATACAGGTTTTATCGTATTTCCAATTTTGCTCCCATTTATCCTCGTGTATGCAAGTACAATTTTTGCGAATGAATATAGCTGGGGAACATATAAATTTTTAACAATCCGTCCGGCGAGTCGATTTAAAATTTTAACAGCAAAGTTTTTAGCAATCGTTATATTTGCAGCTTTATTGTTTATATTTAATATGATTTTCTCCGCTTTATGTGGACTTGTTATTTATAAATTCCAACAGCCTGCATGGAGTGAGTTTATTTTCCAAGATGGAAATATAATAAAACAAAATATTTTTGTGGAAGCAAGTAAATATTATGTTTTATCGTGGTTACCAACGGTTGTGTACGCATCGTTTGCATTTATGATTTCTGTGTTAACGAGATCTAGTGGAGGTGCAATTGGTATTTCACTATTCCTTGCTTTATCAGGCAATATTGCGTTATTAGCAGCCACTAGATATAACTGGGCGAAATATTTATTGCCAGCAAACACAGATTTATATAGTATTTCAAAGAATGGAAGTTTTATTGATGGAGTAACATTCCCGTTTGCATCATGTATGTTGCTACTTTATTTGTTCGTATTTTTATGTATTTCATATACTGTGTTTTTAAAACGTGATTTAACTTAATAAGAAAAGCCGTTCAGGGTGCTGAGATGCACTTTGAACGGCTTTTTTTATGAGAATTGTTTAAGTGCTCTTTCGGCTAGTAAAGCAAAGTATTCTGCACTTATAGGCAGTGCCTCTTCATTAATTGTAAAAGCAGGATGATGCCATTCATGTGTACCGCTCGTTCCCATAAAGACGAATGAACCTGGTATTTCCTGTTGGTAAAATGAGAAATCTTCTCCAGCCATTGACGGACTAGGCGAGATGATATTAAGATTCATCTTTGTGGCAACTTGAGTAGATAAGTCTGTAAGAGCTTTATCGTTGTGAACAGCAGGAGGACCTGAATAAAAACGGAATTTCGTTTTTACACCTAATGCATCAGATACACCTTTAATAATACGCTCCATGAGTGCTGGAATCTTTTCACGTGTTTCAGCTTGGAACGTGCGAATCGTTCCTTCTAACGTAGCTTTTTCAGGAATCACGTTCCACGTATTTCCTGCATGAATATTTGTAACACTAACAACCGCATTATGAGATGAACTTATATTTCGGCTTACAATTGTTTGCAGTGCCATCACAATTTGAGAGGATGCGACAATAGGATCTACGCCAGCATCTGGTACAGCCGCGTGTGTACCAACTCCGTGAATTTCAATTTCAAATCGATCAACTCCAGCCATCAGTGGACCATCTTTAATGCCAATTGTACCTACTGGTAAATCAGGTTTATTATGCATGCCGAAAATCGCTTGCACATTACGTAAATGTCCAGCATCAATAACTTTGCAAGCGCCATTACTACTTTCTTCAGCTGGTTGGAATATGAAGCGAACCGTTCCATTTAGGGAAGATTCTCTTTCTTTTAATAAGAAAGCAGTACCTAAAATAGCAGCTGTATGAAAATCGTGTCCACAAGCATGCATTTTCCCTCTTACTTTAGATGCATAGGACAAATGTGTTTCTTCTTGAATAGGAAGGGCATCAATATCAGCACGAACTGCTACAATTGGTCCGTTTTTATTACCAGACACTTCAGCGATAATTCCTGTTTCTAAATTGGAATCAATGATAGTAATATTTTTTTCTTCTAACCAATTTTTTATTGCTTTTGTTGTTTCGAACTCTTCATATGATAGTTCTGGATACTCATGTAAATGTCGACGGATGGAAATAAGTTTTTCTTTTAGTTGATTTGAAATAGATACCATGTAGTATGCCTTCTTTCTTCAGCAAAATATTTACCATAAGTATACAACAATAAAAGAGAGGATTCTCAAATGAAAATCCTCTCTCGTTTATCCCATAAAAGCCCGATTGGTTCAACTAATTAAAGTTTCACTTTATGCTGCGACTTTTTTATGCGTATGATGTTTACGATAACGTCCACGCATTGCGTATGCAATTTGCGGGATTGCAATCCCAATTAATATAAGTGATACACCGAACCATTGTGAAGATAGTACAGCCTCTTTTAAAACGAATACGGACATAATTGTTGTAACTGGTAGTTCCGCTGCACCAAGAATAGTCGCTAAGCCAGAACCGATTTTTGGAATCCCGATTGTAAAGGCAATAGATGGAATGACGATACTAAATGTTCCTAATCCTAAACCGTATTTCCAAAGACCTTGAGAAATGGCACCATTAAAAATAAATGTTGGTGGGAATACAATCATGACTAAAGTTAAAGCACCAGTCATTAAGAGAACACCGCGCGGTAATGAAGGTACTTCAACAGCAACTTTTCCGCTCACGAAAATGTATGTTGCGAATGTAACAGCAGATAATAAACCTAAAATGATTCCAGTCGTATCGAAAGCACCTGCTGATTGTTCTAGTAAACCACTGGATAAAAATGTCCCTACAAGTAAGAAAATAACAGAAATAACTTTTTCTCTTGAAGGTAATGTTTTTGTTGCGACTGCTTCAATGATAATTCCGACCCAAACGAATTGGAATAAAAGAATAATTGCAATAGAAGCTGGTACAGTTTTTAATGAAGCATAATAAAAAATTCCGGTAAAACTTGCAGATGTTCCTGCAACGAATAAAAGTAATGCTTGCTTTAAAGGAACGCGATGTCTAGAAAATAGAAGTGTAATAGCAAGCAAAATAATCCAACCGAACAAATATTGGCTGCCAATTACCTCTCCAAGTGAAAATCCTTCTGCATATGCAAGCTTAACAAAAATAGCTAAAATTCCATAACTACACGCTCCTAATAAAACTAAAAGAGAATAACGAAGCATGAAAAATTCCTCCCATCTATATGAAGTTGTTCCGTATCGAAAATATATAACTAGAGGGAAGTATACAAAATTAGAAATAAAGGGTCAAATGAAAGAAAAGTATGACATTTTATAGAATAATAATAAAAGTATGATATTTATGCATAATCTTGAAATTATTAATAGTAGAAGTATTATAAAATCAACTTTGCATTGTATAGAGACAGCATTTGAAAAAAATAATTTTTAAACAAATATGTAAATAGGCGTACTAGTAGCGTGCTAATTATTTGAGAAACTATGTTACCTTTGTTATGTTAATAACAATTAAAGGAGTTTCATAATGCATTTGAGTTTTTTCTATATAATAGAAGGAAATGAAAACGTTTTATTAGAAACTGTGAGAAAATATGTTTTTTCTTATTGCCACGTTGTAAAAGTGATTTCACGAATTGTTCATAGTATTTTTATGTGTTTTTGTTACAATATTTAGGGAGAGGAGTGGAATGATGCAAGATATTAGTATTTTTTTAGCGTTTGGCGCCGGGTTCTTATCATTTATTTCCCCATGTTGCTTACCGCTTTATCCGGCATTTTTATCGTACATAACAGGTATGTCGGTTTCTGAATTGAAAGAAGAAAATGCAATGCTTCGCAAAAGAAGTATGATACATACAGCGTTTTTCTTACTTGGATTTTCAATTATATTTATTGCAATTGGATTTGGTACAAGTTTTATTGGAGGAATCTTTACTGACTATAAAGATTTAATCAGACAGTTAGGTGGTATCTTTATCATCGTGTTCGGTTTAATTATTGTCGGGGTGTTTAAGCCGAAATTTTTAATGCAAGACCGTAAATTTACATTTAAAAATCGTCCAAGTGGCTATTTTGGATCAGTACTAATTGGATTAGCTTTTGCAGCAGGGTGGACGCCATGTACCGGACCAATTCTAGTGTCCGTAATTGGATTAGCAGCAACAAATCCAGAATCAGCAATGATATACATGATTGCTTACATACTTGGATTTGCAATCCCGTTTTTCGTACTGTCATTCTTTATTACGAAAATGTCTTGGATTAAAAGAAATAGTATGGCCTTCATGAAAGTCGGAGGATACATTATGATTGTTATGGGTGTCTTCCTATACTTTAACTGGATGACGAAAATTATCGTATATTTCTCAAGTTTATTTGGTGGTTTTACCGGTTTTTAGTATTATTCTGCGAAAATGTTGGAAATACTAACGGAAAAGCATATAATGAAAGTATATTTTGCATATAGCCACAAAAAAGGATGAGAAAATATGAACATAGTTGTTTTATCCAGTATCGTTGCTGTTTGTATGGCTGTCGGTGCGATGTTTATTCGTTTAAAAGCAGCTAAGAAACCTGCAACATTGAAAAAAATTATACTTCCACCATTTTTTATGAGTACGGGCGCATTGATGTATGTTTTTCCTGAATTTCGATTAACTCCAGCAGAAATGTTAGAAGCAATTGGTGTCGGTTTGATTTTCTCTATTTTTCTTATTAAAACATCTAAATTTGAAATTAGAGGACAAGAGATTTATTTGAAGCGTTCAAAAGCATTTGTTTTTATATTAATTGGATTACTTGTAGTGCGGATTGTATTTAAAACATACTTAAGCCAATCTCTTGATTTAGGACAACTTAGTGGCATGTTCTTCTTACTTGCGTTCGCGATGATTGTGTCATGGAGAATTGCAATGTACCGTTCCTTTACGAAATTAAAGAAGGAAATGGAAAAAGAAGATGGTTTTTATAATGAAAAAGATATGAAGCTAACTTAAAAACTGTATATGTACTAAATAAAAAGACAGCGTCAAAGGCGCTGTCTTTTTTATCGAAAATAATATGAAGTTACTTTGCGAGTAAAGATTGATAGTTAGAATAATCAATCTTTTTTTCTTGTAGTTTTTTAATTAAAAATTTATGATCACGCTTTGGTGTGGCAATGATATATCCTTTAATAATTAAGTCTTGTGTAATTTGAGAGGCATTTTCTTGTAATGCAAGTTCCCCGATTTTTCCAGCAATCTTTGATTTTGCAACATCGCGAAATAGTTCTGGAACAGGACTTACAAGCTCTTCTAACAATTGTTTTTGTTCGTCAGCCCATAAATGTCTCGTTTTATTTATGTAGTGTTCTTCCCAATCCAAAATGGACATGCCGTCTTCTTTTGGTAATCTTTTTAAAAATTTTCTGAACATAAAGTATCCACCGATAGACATAAGCCCTAATAAAATAACCGTCCATAATACAATGAACCAACTGAACCATCCTTCGAGCAAGTATATCCCCCCTTAATGATAGCGGTTTTCTTTTATTCATATTATATACAGTGAGATTCATAGAAAGCAAGAACGCTTGGTCATTTTGACCAAGCGTTATAGTTTAAACGAAGTATAGTTGTTCAACACATAAATTATTATTATCGTCTTCAACATACTCAATAATAAGTGTGCCAACTTTACGATCTTTATCTTCAGTTGTGAAAATAGAGTAAGAAGTAAAACGTGTTTTTGATAGGCCGCTTATATGTGTAGGTAAAGAAATGTAGTCGTTATCGCGGAAGAATTCCATCAGTTCAATATCCTCAAATTCTTTTCGGTCAACTTGTTTGTTTGTATAGCGGCGTTGAAGTTGTTTTAAAGACTCATTCCAAGAAATTGCTTTTGTGTCGTATACCATTGTTCTATCTCCTTACTGTATGTAATCATTAAGAACATACGTTCTAATCTAGTATACTCTTTTTATTCGAAAAGGGAAAGCAAAAAATAATGTAAGCTTGGATTTCCAAGCTTACATTATTGATGCGTCCGTCATAATCTCTATTTTTTATTATAAGTTAGATAGGAATAAGAAACAAGATGATATATATAATGTTGAGAGTTTTAAAAATTCTGTATATTATAGGTGTACTAAAGTGTAAGGGAATGAGAGGTATGGTATACGTAATTTCACTGCAAGGGCCGATGGCTAGCGGAAAAACAACATTGGCTAAAAGGTTAGAGAGATGTGGGCTTTCGGTTATATATGAAAATCCTTATCCAATTGTAGAAAAGCGAAAGCGATTAAATTTGGATATGAATTCAAAAGAAGGGTTTATCATAAATCAAAAAATGTTTATCGAAGCAAAAATTAAGGAGTTTCAAAATGTGAAAGGTTCAGTCGTAATTTTTGATCGCGGACCAGAAGACATTGAGTTTTTTACACTCTTTTATCCAACGATTATAGGGGAAGAGTGGGATATAGAAGCTGAATTGAAAGGTGAATTATATAAAGTAAGAGAATGTCGTTCAGATGCCATTTTTTATTTAGATGTGACGAAAAAGAATGTATATGATAGAAAAAATAACGATAGGACAAGAAAACGAAGTACATTTGAGGAGCAATTTAAATTAGTAGAAACGGAAAAAGATTGGTATAAACAATTTCCTGTAACTTATTTGGATACGAATAGATTAACAGTGGACGATCTAGAGGTATATTTTATGTACTGGTTAAAGGAGAGAGGGCTATGAAAAAAATACTTTTATTTGTATACCCAACATTTGCAGAGTTTGAAATAACAGTAGCAACGGCATTGCTGAAAAATAAATATGAAATCATTACAGCGGGCTTAACGAACGAATTGATTATAAGTGAAACAGGGTTGCAAGTGCAGCCGCATATAGAAGTAAGTGAAGTACGTGTAGATGAGTATGAGGGGATACTTATTCCAGGTGGAGAAGAAGGAGAGTTGGAAGATGCAAAATCTCTTTTTTCAATCATTCGTCAATTTCATGAACAAGAAAAATTAGTGGCGGCAATTTGCGCTGGACCGTATGCGCTAGCAAAAGCGGGCTTATTTAAGGGGATTTCTTATACTGCGACTATAGATTATCAAAAGTTCGATTGTTTTCCAATAGAAAATTTCTTGTATAAAGAAGTTGTGCAACACTCAAATATCATTACAGCACAAGGGCATGCATTTGTACCATTCGGAATAGCAATTGCCTCTTATTTTGGAGTGGCAGACGAACATAATACAGATTTTTATGGTGGTAAAGGCAATGTAGTAATGGAGAAACTTTTACGAGAAAACGTGTAAAAGCTAGCAAATGCTAGCTGTTTTCTTTTTGACATTGATAAATGGCTAACGTTTTTGGATCACGCCATATACCGTTATGAAGTGACAATTCATTTTCTACTTCTTCTTTTAGCCATACCTTCATTTCCGTGTGAAGGTATGTATTATCAGGTATATTTAGCGATGGAAACATGCTAGAAATATAGTTTACAATCGGAGTAGCATGATGAAAAACGAGAGCATTATGAATAACTGCTTCTTCAACAGTTGGAAAAACAGACTGTAATATCTCTTTACCATTTTCCAAACAAAATGGCGTGACTGAAGATGTTGTTTTCGGTAAATCAAATGCGTCTAACATGCGGTTACACATTTCAACTATACGAGGTAATGTAACGTCAGAATTTGTTGTAGCTAAAAGTGAGCCACCAGGACGTATTACTTTATGGAATCCTTGGATTGTTTTTTCGACGTCTTTCATGTGGTATAACATATGTCTTGCGACGATCCAGTCGTAGCAATTAGCTTCGAAAGGAAGTTTACCAGCGTCACCTAGTCTCCACTCAATTATGCTATTTTTTATTGTAGCTTCAGAAAGCATCGTTTTCGATTGATCCAAACCTGTTAAATGTCCTGTATGACCGTTAGTTTGTAATAGGGAAAGGAAACTCCCGTTAGCGCACCCAACCTCTAATATTTTTTCATCTCCTTGAAGTTGTAAATGATTCATGACGACTTCATCTAAATTCACATGTTTTTCTTCATAATGTTTATGCGTATTAATACGTGTTTGTAAATGGTTACTTACGTTGTATTGGCGTTTTACATCATTCATCTTTTCGCATTCCACTTTCGTGCAAAATTGCTGAATTGCGTGCGTTAATACATCTGTTTTCTTTAAACCTTCGTAATGGAGTGCTAATTCAAACCTTTCAAGTAATTTCTCTTCAATTCGAAAATGAATATCTTTTCGTTTTGTCACTGAAATTTCGCCCCTTTGCATCTGTTAGTGAGACTATAGCACGTCTGGAAATTTTGTGTAAATCATTTGTGTACACAAAATTATGGGGATGAAAAAAATATTTGAATATGATTTTAAACTATTGACGATTTAAACGTTTTCATATATTCTTAAATTAAGTAATATTCAAATAATTCAAAAGAAATGAGAGAGTCACATGCTTCTTCAAGGAACACATCGAATTGGTCGTATGGCCATGCTGTTGGCACTTGCGGATGAGAATGAAAGTCCTGTATTATCCATTCCAAAAGGTTGGAAGTATTGTACGGGGAAAGTGGGTTCAATGAATTCGCAAAAGGTTGTCGCAGCAATGGAAACAGCGGCTAAAAGCAACCAAGTTATTGAAACAGACGTTTACAGAGAAACACATGCACTTTATCATGCAATTATGGAAGCTTTGTACGGAGTGACGAGAGGTCAAATTCAGTTAGCAGACGTTCTTCGTACAGTAGGACTTCGTTTTGCGATTGTGCGCGGTACACCATACGACGGAAAAAAAGAAGGCGAATGGGTTGCTGTTGCATTATATGGAACGATTGGTGCACCTGTAAAAGGATCTGAGCATGAGGCGATTGGTTTAGGAATTAATCACATATGATTTGCCCATAGTCTATTAGTTAGAAGGGGGCCTTACTTTTTTAGGATAGAAGTCTGTCTTAAAAAGATAAGGTCCCCTTTTGCCTTTTTAAGGAGGAAAAATGATGATTACGTTAACAGGACATACATTGACAGTTGAAGAAATGAAGAGGTTATTACTGGAAGGAGAAGGTGTAACAGCTTGTCCAACTAGTATGCAAAAGGTAGCGGAGTGCCGCGAAGTAGTTGAGAAAATTGTAGAGGACGGAAAAGTCGTTTACGGAATTACAACTGGATTTGGAAAGTTTAGTGATGTGCTTATCCAAAAAGATGATGTAAAGGCACTTCAGCATAATTTAATTCAGTCACATGCATGCGGGATTGGTGATCCATTCCCTGAAGAAGTATCGCGCGGAATGTTAATTTTACGAGCAAACACGATGCTTAAAGGAGTATCAGGCGTAAGGCCGCTTGTTGTAAATATGCTTCTTGAGTTTGTAAATCGTAAAATTCATCCAGTCGTTCCGCAACAAGGTTCACTTGGTGCAAGTGGAGATTTAGCGCCTTTATCTCATCTCGCGCTCGTATTATTAGGCGAAGGTGAAGTGTTCTATAAAGGGAAACGCGTTCATGCAATGGTTGCTCTTACAGAAGAAGGGCTTGAGCCAATTGAACTTGAAGCGAAAGAAGGTCTTGCGTTAATTAATGGTACGCAGGCGATGACGGCACAAGGAGTTCTTTCTTATATAGAAGCAGAAGCAACGGCGTATCAAGCTGAACTAATTGCTTCGATGACAATTGAAGGGTTACAAGGCATTATTGATGCATTTGATGAAAATGTTCATAAAGCACGTGGTTATAAAGAGCAAGTGGAAGTAGCAAGCAGAATTCGTGACATTCTTCATGATAGTAAATTAACAACAAAACAAGGAGAACTACGTGTACAGGATGCCTATTCACTTCGCTGTATCCCGCAAGTACACGGTGCTTCTTGGCAAGTTTTAAATTATGTGAAAGAAAAATTAGAAATTGAAATGAATGCAGCAACAGATAATCCGCTTATCTTTGATGGTGGGGAAAAAGTAATTTCGGGCGGGAATTTCCATGGTCAACCGATTGCGTTTGCGATGGACTTCTTAAAAGTAGGAATGGCAGAACTTGCAAATATTTCAGAACGTCGTATTGAGCGTTTAGTAAATCCGCAATTAAATGATTTACCACCATTTTTAAGTCCAGAACCAGGACTACAGTCAGGTGCAATGATTATGCAATATGCTGCAGCGTCACTAGTTTCTGAAAATAAAACGTTAGCACATCCGGCGAGTGTAGATTCAATTCCGTCTTCTGCTAACCAAGAAGATCATGTAAGTATGGGAACAATTGCTTCACGCCATGCACATCAGATCATTCAAAATGCAAGACGTGTTCTTTCAATTGAGATGATTTGTGCAATGCAAGCAGCAGAATATCGCGGTATTGAAAACATGAGTGCAGTGACGAAGAGCTTCTACCATCAAGGCCGTCAACAAGTACCTTCTATTACAAATGACCGCATATTCTCAACTGATATTGAAAATATTGCGCATTGGTTAAAAACGAATTATTCGATAAAAGAAAGATTAGATGTAAACGCAGCACTATAAAATGAGAAAAGGGAGAGATTGAAATGGAAAAAGTACAACAAACAATTCGCGCGCCAAGAGGTACAGAGTTACAAACGAAAGGTTGGGTGCAAGAAGCAGCACTTCGAATGTTAATGAACAATTTAGATCCTGAGGTAGCTGAAAAACCAGAAGAATTAGTTGTATATGGTGGAATTGGCCGTGCAGCTCGTAACTGGGAAAGCTACAATGCAATCGTAGATTCATTAAAAACGTTAGAAAGCGATGAAACGTTACTTGTTCAATCAGGAAAACCAGTTGCCATTTTTAAATCACATGAAGACGCGCCGCGTGTTCTGTTAGCGAATTCAAACTTAGTACCAAAATGGGCGAATTGGGATCACTTCCGAGAACTAGAGAAAAAAGGTCTTATGATGTACGGACAAATGACAGCTGGTAGCTGGATTTACATTGGAACACAAGGGATTCTACAAGGAACATATGAAACATTTGGTGAAGCAGCTCGTCAACATTTTGAAGGTTCATTAAAAGGTACATTAACACTTACTGCTGGTTTAGGTGGTATGGGTGGTGCACAACCTCTTGCTGTAACGATGAATGGCGGTGTTGTCATTGCTATTGATGTAGATAAGCGTAGTATCGATCGTCGTATTGAAAAGAGATATTGTGATAAGTATACAGAATCATTAGAAGAAGCATTGGCTATTGCAAACGAGTATAAAGAGAAGAAAGAGCCTATTTCAATTGGATTATTAGGCAATGCAGCAGAAATTTTACCTGAGTTAGTAAATCGTAATATTATCCCTGACTTAGTTACGGATCAAACATCTGCTCATGACCCATTAAACGGTTATATTCCAGTAGGTTATACGTTAGAAGAGGCAGCGAAACTTCGTGAAGAAGATCCAGAACGTTACGTACAATTATCAAAAGAAAGTATGACAAAACATGTAGAAGCAATGCTTGTAATGCAAGAAAAAGGCGCAATTACATTTGATTATGGAAATAACATTCGCCAAGTTGCTTTCGATGAAGGCTTGAAAAATGCATTCGACTTCCCAGGATTCGTTCCAGCATTTATCCGTCCATTATTCTGTGAAGGAAAAGGACCGTTCCGCTGGGTAGCACTTTCTGGTGATCCAGAAGATATTTATAAAACAGACGAAGTAATTTTACGCGAGTTCGCTGATAATGAACATTTATGTAACTGGATTCGTATGGCTCGTCAGCAAGTTGAATTCCAAGGTCTTCCATCACGTATTTGTTGGTTAGGTTACGGTGAGCGTGCGAAATTTGGTCGCATCATTAATGAAATGGTGGCAAATGGTGAATTATCAGCACCAATCGTAATCGGTCGTGACCATTTAGATTGCGGATCAGTAGCATCTCCAAACCGTGAAACAGAAGCGATGAAAGACGGTAGTGATGCAGTAGCAGACTGGCCAATTTTAAATGCATTAATTAACAGTGTAAACGGTGCAAGCTGGGTGTCTGTTCACCACGGTGGCGGCGTTGGTATGGGGTATTCACTTCACGCTGGAATGGTTATCGTTGCAGATGGAACAGAAGCAGCAGCAAAACGTATTGAACGCGTATTAACTTCTGACCCTGGTATGGGTGTTGTTCGTCACGTAGATGCTGGGTATGACTTAGCTGTTGAAACTGCGAAAGAAAAAGGCGTTAACATTCCAATGATGAAATAAGGAGGAGAAAACATGCTGGACACTTTACTAATAAATATCGGTCAATTACTAACAATGAATCAAGAAGATGGCTTGTTAAGACGGGAAGCAATGAACACGCTTCCTGTTATCGAAAACGGTGTAGTCGGAATTGAAAATGGCGTAATCACTTTCGTTGGAACAGCGGAAGAAGTAAAAGGATTACAAGCGAAAGAAGTTATTGATTGCGGAGGGAAAATGGTTTCTCCTGGCCTAGTTGATCCGCATACTCATCTTGTATTTGGTGGATCTCGTGAAAATGAAATCGCGCTGAAATTACAAGGAGTTCCGTACTTAGAAATTTTAGAACAAGGCGGCGGTATTCTTTCGACTGTAAATGCAACGAAACAAGCATCGAAAGAAGAACTTGTTCAAAAAGCGAAATTCCATTTAGACCGCATGCTATCTTTCGGTGTGACAACTGTAGAAGCGAAGAGTGGTTACGGATTAGATGATGAGACGGAATGGAAACAATTAGAGGCAACTGCACAATTACAAAAAGAGCATCCAGTCGATTTAGTTTCAACATTTTTAGGTGCTCATGCAGTTCCAAAAGAGTATAAAGGAAGATCAAAAGAGTTTTTACAATGGATGTTAGATTTATTGCCAGAAATGAAAGAGAAGCAATTGGCTGAGTTCGTCGATATTTTCTGTGAAACAGGTGTGTTCTCTGTCGAAGAGTCAAAAGAGTTTTTACTAAAAGCGAAAGAGCTTGGCTTTGAGGTGAAAATTCATGCAGATGAAATCGACCCTCTTGGTGGTGCGGAAGCTGCTGCTGAAATCGGTGCAGCATCAGCAGATCATTTAGTTGGCGCTTCTGATAAAGGAATTGAAATGCTTGCAACCTCGAATACAGTAGCAACTCTATTACCAGGAACAACTTTCTATTTAAATAAAGAAAGCTTCGCTCGCGGTCGTAAAATGATTGATGAAGGTGTTGCAGTTGCATTAGCTACAGACTTTAACCCAGGTAGCTGTCCAACTGAAAACATTCAGCTTATTATGAGCATTGCAATGCTAAAACTGAAAATGACACCAGAAGAAGTTTGGAATGCCGTAACAGTTAACTCATCTTATGCCATTAACCGTGGTGATGTAGCTGGGAAAATTAGAGTTGGTCGTAAGGCAGATTTAGTGTTATGGGATGCTTACAATTATGCTTACGTACCGTACCATTATGGTGTAAGTCATGTAAATACAGTATGGAAGAATGGGAATATTGCATATACAAGAGGTGAACAATCGTGGAGCACGGCCACTATTTAAAGAAAAATGCAAAGTTTATTGATCGTGAAGTGACGAAATGGAGTGAAATGATTAAAGATTGGGAGGAAGGTGTAGAAATATTCGGTGCTGCCTTAATTGGAGCACCCCTTTCTAAACCATCTATTAGTCATTCAGGTGCATGTTTTGCGCCAAAAACAATTCGTGCGATGTTAGATGCATATAGTACATACGCAATTACAGAAGAACACGATATGAAAGAAAGTGTTCTGTATGATTGCGGTGATATTACGATGCATGTGACGGATATAAAAGAAAGTCATAACCGAATTGCGAAAACAGTTGGTCATGTAACGAAAGTAAATCCGAACATGATACCAATTGTACTTGGTGGTGACCACTCAATTAGTTTTCCGAGTATAACAGGATTTGCAAATAGTAAAGGGAAAATCGGTATTATTCAATTTGATGCTCATCATGATTTACGTAATTTAGATGATGGTGGTCCATCAAATGGTACACCGTTCCGTAGTTTGCTAGAAAATGATGTCATAACAGGAAAACAACTCGTTCAAATCGGCATTCGTAATTTTTCAAATGCACGTGCGTACCATGAATATGCAAAAGAACATGGTGTGACAGTGTACACAATGAAAGACGTACGAAAACGAGAAATAAAAGATATTATCACGGAAAGTATTGAAGTATTAAGAAATCAGGGTGTGACTTCTATTTACATTTCTCTTGATATGGACGTACTAGACCAAGTATTTGCGCCAGGTTGTCCAGCAATTGGCCCTGGTGGGATGGATAGTACTACTTTACTTGATGCAATTGAATTTCTTGGTAAAGAGCCACTCGTTCAAGGGATGGATATAGTAGAAATTGATCCAACTCTTGATTTTAGGGATATGACGAGTAGAGTAGCTGCGCAAGTGATTATGAGTTTTCTTTTAGCGCGGGAGACGATTCGTAAGCAGGTTAGTATATAGACAGAAAAGTAGATCTTTATTTATGCCTTATCAAAAACACATCACTACTTAAATGTAGTGATGTGTTTTTGTGTTAAAAGAGAATGAATGTGTGTGGAACCGTTAATGGAATTGCGGTTTTTATAGTGTATTGTGTAAATTTAATTTCTTGCTTCTGAAGTGTTGACGTGTAAAATAATTTTGTGATAAAATAAAAATTTTGCTAAAAAAATGAATGTGTGTTAAGCTTAAGAAGGTTACCATATATGGAGGTGGATTATTTGTTTCAAATTGGCGATAACATTGTTTATCCAATGCAAGGAGCAGGTATAATTAAAGCCATAGAAGAGAAAGAAATCGCAGGAAAAAAACAACAATATTATGTTATAAAAATGTCGGCTAACAATATGGAAATAATGATTCCTGAAGGCAAAATATTGAACTCAAATATACGACCAGTTACAGATATCAAGGCATTACTACACATAATAGATATTTTTTTGCATGGGGAATCAGATAGATTACTTACGTGGAAACAAAGGTATAAAGTGAACACTGATAAAATAAAAACGGGTAAAATGCAAGAAGGTGCTGAAGTTGTGCATGATTTAATGCGTATACAGAAAGAAAAAGCACTTAATGCAAGCGAAAAGAAAATGTTAGATAACGCACATGAATTTTTGATTAGTGAACTTGGATTAATTGAAGGTATCACAGAAAATCAAATAAAAAGCTTTTGTTAAGGTTCATTACAAATAATGTATTGCATCCCAAAAAAGATCTTGAATTTTTTGGGAACATAATTATAGGCAATCAATCATTTCAAAGACATTCAACTCTTTCAAACCACTTTTAAAGCATTAACCTCTTTTGTTATTACTACAATCAAATCCATTTTTATTTTAAATTTCTTTTACGAATGTTCGAAGTTTAATTCAATACTTCGATAAAATAGTTACTTGATTTTTGCAATCCTGATTCACACTGGCACGGACGAGGAGCCGTAAGGATGAAAGAGAGGTAGGGCTTTCATTGTTTTAGGTATATAAGTTATTATTTTTAGAAGAATACTGAACCATATTCACTTCTATTGATAAGGTATTTTTTATATTAAAGAGATAAACGAATTGACAGCCATATATGGTCAACAAAAAAGGTTTCCTTCTAAGGAAACCTTTTTAATATTATTTATAGTATTTTATTTTTTTGATATTCGAATTTTTTATTGTAAAGTCGTAAAAATTGACGTTACTATCTAAAAGTAAGTATGATGCGATTATAGTAAGATTTTTTAGGGGGAAGAAAAATGACAAGTTCAAGTAATAAAGCAGCGAGTATTTATGAAGGAACAAATGTAAACGCTGGTGGATCTTTTGAAAACGTTGAAGAAACAAAGTTGTTTGATCCAATTCAAATTGGAGCATTGTCTCTTCGTAATCGTATAGCAATGGCACCGATGACAAGATGCTTTGCAGATAATGAGACTGGAGTAGTTGGCGCTGATGTAGTGGAATACTACAGAAAACGTGCTGCGGATGGAATTGGACTAATTATTACGGAAGGAATTGTCATTAGTCCGAGAGCAAAAGGGAACCCAGGAGTACCAGGTATTTATACGCAAGAACAAATCGATTCTTGGAAACCTGTTACAGAGGCAGTACATAAAGAAGGCGGGACGATTATTGCTCAAATATGGCATGTTGGGCGTATGAGTCATCATGAAATAATTGGTGGTCAATTGCCACAAGCACCGTCTGCTATTGCTGCAGAAGGGAATGTTCCGCGTTTTCGTAAACCGTTTGATACACCAGAAGCATTGACGTTAGAAGAAATAGAAGAAGTTATTGGTCAATACGCACAAGCTGCGAAAAATGCAATCGAAGCTGGGTTTGATGGAGTAGAAATTCACGGTGCACACGGATATTTAATTGATCAATTTACTTATGAGTTTGCGAATAAGCGAACAGATAAATACGGTGGTGATTTAAAACAAAGGTTAACATTTATGAAAGAAGTAACGGAGGCTGTAATAGAAGCAGTTGGAGCCGATAAAACACTTCTTCGTTTCTCTGCTTTTAAAGGTGATAACCCTACTTATATGTGGGAAAATCCAGAGCTTGCAATTGAAACGTTCGTAAATATGTTCAAAGAAGTTGGATTAACGATGATTCATCCTTCAACGATGAATTATACGCAAGAGATTGCTGACGGAAAGAATTTTCATCAACTAGTAAGAAAATATTGGGGTGGTACGATTGTTGGGGTTGGTAATTTAAATCCGAAAGAGGCCGAAGAAGCGTTGCAAGAAGGAACAATTGATGTAGTGGCATTCGGCAGACCGTTAATTGCTAATCCAGACTTTGTTCATCGAATTAAACATGCTGAAAGTTTAGTTGAATATGACGCGAAAGAGCATCTTGCTACGTTAGTATGAATAAAGATAAAAGGAGAGCACACCGAGTGTTCTCCTTTTATTATGGGATTTCATAGGGGGAAGCGGGATGAGTGAAACGCTACTCGTTATTATTAGTATATTACTATTTTTAATGTTGCTTTTAATCATCTTTTTTATCATTACATTTTTTATAAAAAAACGAACACATCATTCTATTTTAAAGTTACATCCGTACTTAGGAAGAATGCGCTACTTACTGGAAAAGATAGGGCCTGAATTTCGACAATATTGGTTTGATCATGATACGGATGGAAAGCCTTTCTCACGTTATGATTTTCAAAGTGTTATGTTTTTAGCGAAATATCGCTCTGAAATACTTGGTTTTGGATCAAAACGAGATTTTGAAGCTTCTGGCTATTATATTGCTAATACATTATTTCCGATATTAACTGAGGAATTAAGTGTGAATCTTTCGCAAGAGCGGGAAGGTAAAAAGTACATGATTCATAAAGAAGGATTATTTTCAAGAAGAGAAAAATTGACAGCGGATACAACGAATCTTTGGCTGTACGAAGAAGATGATGCAATTATAGTCGGTGAAAACCGTAAATATCCGTGGAAACTACATGGCATGTTTGGAGCATCTGCGACTTCTTACGGCGCGATTGGAGAAAATTATATTTTAGCGAGTGGTTTTGGAGCGAAAATGGCAGGCGGATCGTGGATTAATACTGGTGAAGGTGGCGTTATTCCAGAACATTTACATACAGGAGCGAATATCGTTGCGCAAATTGGTCCAGGGTTATTTGGGTACCGTGATGAGGACGGTAATTTTTCAATGGGAAAATTCATGGAGAAAGCGAAAGAAAGTAATATTAGAGCATTCGAATTGAAATTTGGGCAAGGTGCTAAAATACGTGGTGGTCATCTAGAGGGACAAAAAGTAAATGAGAAAATTGCTTTTGTTCGCAACGTCCGAAAGGGAGAGACGATTAATTCACCGAATCGATTTTCATTTTTAAAGAATGCAGTGGATACACTTTGTTTTATTCAACAGTTGCAAGAAAGCGGCGGTAAACCAGTTGGAATGAAAATTGTAATTGGTCAGCAGGAGCCTTTGGAAGATTTAATAAAAACAATGAAAGAACTAAATATTTACCCAGATTTTATTACAATAGACGGTTCAGAAGGCGGATCAGGGGCAACGTATAAATCGATGGCAGATTGTATGGGACTGCCGCTTATTCCAGCATTACTTACATTTATCGATACAGCAAATTATTATGGTGTCCGTAACAAGTTTAAAGTATTTGCATCGGGTAAATTAATCACACCAGATAAAGTGGCGATTGCTTTAGCGATTGGAGCGGATGCTGTAAGTTCAGCCCGCGGATTTATGATGGCAAGCGGTTGTATTATGGCCCTTCAATGTAATTCTGGCCAATGTCCATCTGGTGTAGCCACGACGAATCCGCATTATCAAAAAGCGTTAGATCCGTATGAGAAGAAGTGGCGAGTCATGAATTATATAATAAGTATGAGATATAGTGTGTTCTCACTCGCAGCAGCAGCGGGAGTAAAGAGTCCGCGCCATTTAATGAGAGAGCATATTGTGTTTAAAGATGAGGTGGGGCGGGTAGTTTCTCTTTCAGAATTGTTTCCTACTAGTAAATAGAAGATGAGCTATGCTTAAATAGAGTTAAAAGTCATACATTTGTATGGCTTTTTTTATTTTCTGAATATTATTACTTTAATTTCTTGAAAAATCATTGTAATCCACTGGGATAAAGGCGTTTATAAAGGTTTTCACATGTAATGAAAAGTGCTCGTTCACTTGAAAGAACAAAAAATGTTTGTTAAGGTAGGGAACCATAAGCGAAAACAAGAAAATAGAAAAATTCATTTTTCGAAATTTTGAATGGCTTATGGAATAAGGGAGAGATTTGGTGAAGATTGAAATTATGGTTTCGCTTGCTATTTATATGGCAGGTATGTTGTATATCGGGTATTGGTCTTATAAGAAGACATCCGATTTATCAGATTATATGTTAGGTGGAAGGGGACTCGGTCCAGCAGTTACAGCTTTATCAGCTGGTGCTTCTGACATGAGTGGTTGGATGCTAATGGGATTACCTGGTGCGATGTATGCAACAGGATTATCAAGTGTATGGATTGCGATAGGTTTATTAATAGGTGCTTATGCAAACTATTTAATCATTGCCCCACGTTTACGAACGTATACAGAAGTGGCAAATGATTCAATTACGATTCCAGACTTTTTAGAGAATCGGTTTAAAGATCGTACGAAAATACTTCGTTTTGTCTCCGCTATCGTCATTTTAGTATTTTTCACATTTTATGCGTCGGCTGGTTTAGTTTCAGGTGGACGTTTGTTTGAAAATTCTTTCAACCTAGATTATAAAATTGGTTTATTTGTAACAGTGGGTGTCGTTGTTGCGTATACACTATTCGGTGGCTTTCTAGCCGTAAGCTGGACGGACTTTGTACAAGGTTGTATTATATTTATTGCGCTTGTACTAGTGCCAATTGTTGCTTTTACGGATGTCGGTGGTGTAACAGAAACATTTAATACGATTAAACAAGTCGATGCATCGCATTTAGATATGTTTAAAGGGAACACAATACTTGGCATTATTTCATTTTTAGCATGGGGACTTGGGTATTTTGGTCAACCGCATATTATTGTCCGTTTTATGGCAATCACCTCTATTAAAGATTTAAAGACTTCTCGTAGAATCGGTATCGGTTGGATGACAATTTCAATTATAGGTGCAATGCTTACTGGTCTAATTGGTATCGCTTATTATGCTAAAAATAATGCGACATTGCAAGACCCAGAAATGGTCTTTGTAACATTCTCCAATATTTTATTCCATCCGTACATTACAGGATTTTTATTATCAGCTATTTTGGCTTCGATTATGAGTAGTATTTCCTCACAATTACTTGTTATTTCAAGTGCAGTAACGGAAGACTTCTATA
The DNA here is from genome assembly GCF_050312695.1 of Bacillus sp. AF62. Classification (NCBI taxonomy): domain Bacteria; kingdom Bacillati; phylum Bacillota; class Bacilli; order Caryophanales; family Bacillaceae; genus Bacillus; species Bacillus sp. AF62. Next base: position 27,182 of record NZ_JBNPJZ010000072.1, read on the forward strand.
AAACATTTTTCCGTCGTAATGCAAGTGACAAAGAACTTGTATTTATCGGTAGATTGTCAGTATTAGTAGTAGCTATGATCGCAGTTGTTTTAGCGTATCATCCAAGTGATACAATTTTAACACTTGTAGGTTATGCTTGGGCTGGATTTGGTTCAGCGTTCGGACCAGCCATTTTATTAAGTTTATATTGGAAAAGGACGAATAAATGGGGCGTTCTTGCAGGTATGAATGTTGGTGCAGTAGTTGTTATAGCATGGGTACAAATTCCAAGTTTAAAAGCAATTATGTATGAAATGGTACCTGGATTCTTCTGTAGTTTATTAACTGTTATCGTTGTAAGTTTATTAACGAAAGAACCCGTTAAGGCAGTTCATCGTGAATTTAATGAGATGGAAGCAATATTGGAAGAAGAAACGAAATGATTAGCGAAGAGAGTAAACGAAACTGGCGTTTACTCTCTTTTTATTTAAAATGAAAATAAGGAACTTATTGACAACTAAAAGTAAGTAACTTATAATAAATTTGAGTTCAAGTTAATTTGTACTTTGAATAAAGATTTTAAATGGAGTAAATATTTTTTAAAAACTATCTCGAATTTGAGATGAATTGACAAGCTGGAAGTTAATGTGTATTTTTATAATCAATATCTCGAATTCGAGATAAAATTATAATGACGGATTTTACTTTGTAGCATGGACAAAATGAATAATGAATTTAAATGTAAAAGAATTTTTTATAATGAAATAAAAAAGGAGTGGAAGAAATGGAAAAGAAAACAATGGGAATCCATCACATTACAGCGATTGTAGGGCATCCACAAGAAAATGTAGACTTTTATGCTGGTGTATTAGGGTTACGTTTAGTGAAACAAACAGTGAATTTTGATGATCCAGGTACGTACCATCTTTATTTTGGAAATGAAGGAGGAAAACCTGGAACAATTATTACGTTTTTCCCATGGGCAGGTGCTCGTCAAGGTATTATTGGGGATGGTCAAGTAGGAATTACGTCTTACGTTGTACCAAAAGGTGCAATGGAGTTTTGGGAAAATAGATTAGAAAAATTCGATGTTTCGTATACGAAAATGACTCGTTTTGGAGAGCAGTATTTAGAATTTGATGATCCGCATGGTTTGCATATAGAATTAGTTGAAAGAGAAGCAGGCGAATTAAATAATTGGAGTTTTGGAGAAGTTACACCAGAAGTAGCAATTAAAGGGTTTGGAGGTGCTGTTCTTTTATCTGCACAGCCTCAAAAAACAGCTGAATTGTTAGAACATATTATGGGTCTTGAAAAAATTGGAGAAGAGGGTGAATTTGTTCGATTCCGTTCTTCTGCTGATATTGGAAATATTATTGATTTGAAATTATCAACAATCGGTCGTGGCCAAATGGGCGTTGGTACAGTTCATCATATAGCTTGGAGAGCGATTGACGATGCTGATCAGCTAGACTGGAAAGAGCATGTGTCGCGTTTTGGATATCACGTAACTCCTGTACAAGATCGAAATTATTTTAACGCGATTTATTTTAGAGAACATGGTGAAATCTTATTTGAAATTGCAACAGATCCTCCTGGTTTCGCTCATGATGAATCGTTAGAGACGATGGGTGAGGAATTAAAGTTACCGGAACAATATGAACAACATAGAAAACAGATTGAACAAACGCTTTTACCATTTGAAGTGAGAAATTTAGATTAAAGTGATTGAAGGGGGAACAGGATTATGATGAAACATGTTTTTCAAAAAGGAAAAGATACGTCAAAACCAGTGTTGTTATTACTTCATGGCACAGGTGGTAATGAATTAGATTTACTACCACTTGCAGAAATAATTGATCCGGAAGCGTCGGTATTAAGCGTTAGGGGAAATGTGTTAGAGAATGGGATGCCGCGTTTCTTCCGCCGATTAGCAGAGGGCATTTTTGATGAAGAGGATTTAATTTTCCGTACGAAGGAATTAAATGAATTTTTAGATGAAGCGGCTAAAGAATATAAATTCGATAGAAATAACATTGTAGCTATCGGTTATTCGAATGGGGCAAATATCGCAACAAGCTTATTATTCCATTACGAAAATGCATTAAAAGGTGCTGTGCTTCATCACCCAATGGTACCAAGAAGAGCAATGCAATTAGCAAATTTAGCAGGGAAATCTGTGTTTATTGCTGCTGGGACAAATGACCCAATTTGTTCATCAGCAGAGTCAGAGGAATTGAAGGTACTATTAGAAAATGCAAATGCGAATGTAACAATGCATTGGGAAAATCGAGGGCATCAATTAACGATGGGTGAAGTAGAAAAAGCAAAAGAGTGGTATGACAAAGCATTTTAAAAAAAGAAGCATCTGCTAACGATTAGTAGATGCTTCTTTTTTATTTAAGACTGGATTGCAAGATGAGATGAAGAAAGTGGTAGCTCAATATCAACAATCGTACCTTTATTTAATTCGCTTGAAATGTGTAATCTACCATGATGTTCTTCAATTATTTTGTAACACATCATTAATCCTAGTCCTGTGCCTTTTTCTTTTAAACTATAAAAAGGTTCGCCTAGACGGGAGATACGATCTTCAGGAATGCCGCAACCTTCATCGATAATTCGTATTAAGATGAAATTATCCTCTAATGGTTTTGTTTGGATGAAAATATTTCCGCCATTTGGCATTGCTTCTATCGCATTTTTTAATATGTTTATAAACACTTGTTTTAATTGGTTACCGTCACATTGAATATCATATACGTAATCAAAATGATCCATGATGATATGAACGCTATGCATAATTGCAGTCGGTAAAATAAATGTAACTACCTCTTCAATTAAAGTTTGTATGTTACAAGTTTGGATAGATAATACTTGTGGCTTAGACATCGCCATAAATTGACTCGTGATGGATTCCATTTGTGAAATCTCACTTAACATAACATCGATATACCATTTCTGCTCCTCACTTATTTCAGGGAGGAGCAACGTTAGAAAACCTTTTAGAGAAGTGAGTGGATTTCGAATTTCATGGGCAATTCCAGCTGTCAGTTGTCCGACTACTGCGAGCTTCTCTGATTTTCGTAGTAACTTTTCAGTTTCTTTTAGCTCAGTAACATCTCTCCCCATCACGATAAGACCTTTGCGAGAACCATTAGGATGATAAAGCGGAACTTTTGATATACTTAAGATTAGATCGAAATCATCTCTATGTATAATAAATTCCTCGCCATGAAGAATTTGTTTTTGTTGCCATGCTAGTTCATCGATTTCTTCACAATGTAAAAAAGCTTCCCGGTATGCTTCATTATATTGAATGAGTTCGCTATCTTTTTTCCCGTGGTAAGGTACATGATGGAAATTGAAGCAAGAAAGTGCGTAATCATTTGCCTCAAGCCAGCGCCCTTCATGATCTTTAAAAATAACAAACGCAGGCATGGAGTTTACTAATGTACGTAATCTCTTCTCACTTTCTTTTAGCATATTCTCAATTCTTTCTGATTTTTCAAGCGGCTTCATAATAGCATATACGCCAGTAAGACGATTTTGAACAAAAATAGGAACTAGTTTTGTCACAACATCTAATAAGAATCCATTTTTATGATAAATAGATAAGATATACTCTTGTTGATTATCCGCTTCAGTATTCTTTATATTTTGTAATACTTGCTCAGAAATATGGGCTTCTAAAATAGAGGTAATATTTTTCTGTTCTAATTCTAAAGAAGTGTAACCTAATATTCTTTCGGCAGAAGGATTTATATGTAGAATAACTCCTTCTAAATTTAATGAAATAATACTATCAGGATTGTGTTCGAACAGAGATGCGTACATTTCTGTTAATGAACGATCTTGTATATGGTTTCGCAAACGTCTAGAAATGTTCGGATGACGTTTTTTTTGAGTTGGTGAATATTTTTTACGACTCATAATAGTTCCTCCGTACAAATAGCATCTAAAAAGATTTGTCTATTTATAACTATAATATAGATGTAATGTGTATTTCTATAAAAAATGGAAGTTATAGAATAAATTTTGTTTTTTTTTATTTTTTGCAAGGTGAATGCAGGATGGTAATAAGGGGAGCTTATATTGTTTTATAAACCTTTTGTAAGTTACAGACGGCTGTTTTCCGTATAACATTAGGGTAGAGGAGGGGAAGAGAAAATGAAAAATTATATTCAAGGGATTGATCACGTGCAAGTAGCTGCACCTGTAGGGTGTGAAGAAGAGGCGCGTGATTTTTATGGGAATACGATTGGTATGGAAGAAATTCCAAAGCCAGAAGAGTTGAAAAAACGAGGTGGATGTTGGTTTAAATGCGGAAATCAAGAAATCCATATTGGTGTCGAGCGGAACTTTACACCAGCTAAAAAGGCTCATCCAGCTTTTTATGTGAATGAAATTAATGAATTTAAGCAAACACTTATAGAGCAAGGTGTTAAAGTGATTGATGATTATGCACGGCCAGATGTAATTCGATTTTACGTGTCAGATCCATTTGGAAACCGAATTGAATTTATGCAAAATAAAGACTAGGTGGATTCCCACCTAGTCTTTAACTTCTTCTGAAAAGTCCTAACACTTCTACAGTTTCTGTAATATTAACGAATGCATTCGGGTCGATTTCAGAAATTGTTAGTTTCATACTTGCTAATTCTTCACGAGAAACGACCGTCATAAGTACACGCTTTTTCTCGCTTGAATAAGCACCTTCGCCATCAAGTAACGTTATTCCACGTACAACAGTTGAAAGAAGTTGTTTTTTCATTTTTTCTGCTTCATTTGTTACAATCATAAGTGTAACTTTACGATGTTTTGTATGAACAGCATCAATTACTTTACCAGTTACATAAATTGAAAGTAAGCTTGTAAGTGCAACATCCCAGGTGAAGAAGAATCCTGCGATTATTACAACGACTGTATTTAGAACAATAAGGAATCCGCCAAGTTTAATGTCTCGCTTGCGGGATAAAAGCATACCGATAATATCAAATCCACCAGTGGATCCATTACAGTTAAAAACAAGACCAATACCAGCTCCGGCGATGACACCTCCGAAGATAGAAGATAACAATGGATCTGTTGCTACGACTTTTACTGGAACGTAGTATAATGCAACAGATAATACAACTACAGAGACAACTGTGTTAAAAATTACTTTTTTTCCAAGACCTATGTACCCTAAAATAAGGATAGGTAAGTTTAATACAAAGTTAATAATGCCTGTGTTTACAGGGGTTACAATCCCTAAAATAATAGCAATTCCGCCAATTCCACTACTTAAAATTTTGTGGGGGATAAGGAAAAGATTAAAGGCAACCGCAATAATAATAGAACCGATAATAACACCAAGGAATCTGACCATTTCTTTCCCGTCCTTCACTGAAAAATTCATATTATTTCAAGATTATATATGATATTGAAAGTTTTGGGTAAAAACAGTTTATTTAGGTAAATTAGATTAATCAAAAGAATTTGAGTATTTTATCATTTGAAAGGGGATACAGTTGTGAAGATAAAAACATATCAACAGAAAAGCCCGTTGAAGCAAGAATGTGAGGATTCTTATTTTTGTAATAAAGAAAAAAAGATTTATGGTGTATGTGACGGTGCAACACCACTTGTCCCGTTTCGTGATGAAAAGGGACATAATGGAGCATACATCGCTTCGCATTTATTTGCAAGTTATTTTACTGCATTACGAGAGAATCATAGTTTACAATTTGCGGTTGCCAAAGCAAATGAAGCATTGCAAAGCAAAATGTTAGAATATGAAGTAGACACGAGAAAAAAAGAGCATTTGTGGTGCACATGTATCGCGGCAGTCCAAATAGTTGGTGAGAAAATTGAATATGCGCAGCTTGGGGACTGTATGATTGTCGCAACTTTTCAAAATGGAACGATGCAAGTATTAACGAAAGACACAGTTGAAGGAATTAGTAAAAGAGCAAAAAAGAAGAGGGAAGAAGATCGTAAAAAAGGGTTATCTGTACCAGAAGAATATGTTTTTCAAGATGTTCGAGAACAGTTAAAATACAATCGTTATCTTGCAAATATCCCAAATGGTTATTCAGTTGCAAATGGAATGAAAGAAGCGATAAATTATTTACAACATGGTGAATTACATACAGATGAAGTGAGTGGGATTTTTATTTGTTCAGACGGGTTATTTCACCCAGATTGGTCATTAGAACAAACTGTTGCATATATAAGAAAGAATAGTATAAACGAATATATAGCAATTATTGAAGAGCTAGAAGCGGAAAAGAGAATAAGGCCAGATGATAAAACGATTATTATGATTGATTTTTAAGAGGAGGCAGTTCAAATGGAAATTAAACGTGTCAATCTAACATTTCAAGATGAATTAGTTCCTTTAGAAAAAGTAAACAAACTGATTATTCACCATACAGCTGAAGATGGATGGGACGTGTATAAAACGCATGAATTTCATCAAACTGTAAGGGGGTGGAGCGGAATTGGTTACAACTATTTTATCGAAAAGGATGGAACTGTAGTGGAAGGACGAGGTTTACATATTGGAGCGCACGCGAAAGACCATAACCGCCATACAATTGGAATATGTATGACGGGAAATTTCGATAAATACGATCCAACTCCTGCACAAGTGAATGCATTATATTCTTTATGCAAACTGTTTATGAAGCAATTTGCTATAAAGAAAGAAAATATACTCGGTCATAGAGAGTTAGAAGGAGTTACAAAAAGCTGTCCTGGTAATCGTTTTTCTATGGTAGAGTTAAGGAAGATACTATCTTAAATATAGAGGAGTAACAACGATGATGAATATAAAAATACCAAATGATAAAAAAGAAGAACTTGTAGCACAAATTCAGCAATTTTTTATGGAAGAAGATTTAGATGAAATTGGACGTTTCCAAGCAGAGCGTTTAATAGAAGAAATGATTAAATTAGTTGGACCGTTTGCATATAATCAAGCAATTGGAGATGCAAGAAAGCTTGTAAGTGAGAAATTAACGAATATCGAAGAAGATTTATACGTGCTAGAGAAGAATGATGGAAAATAAAAAAAGAGCCGATGGGCTCTTTTTTTATTTTTCTTTCTTATGTTCTTTATATTCATGTACTTTTTCTTTTACATTACCAACTGTATCTTTAGCAGTGTCTTTCACCTTATCCCATTTTCCTTCAGCTTGTAATTTCTTATTGTCAGTTACTTTCCCAACAACTTCTTTTACTTCACCTTTTACCTTATCAATGGCACCTTCTACTTTTTCTTTTAAACCATGATCATGTTTAGTCATACATTTCTCCTCCTTGTAGTTTGATTAGAATTCTCTTTTCATATTGCAAGTTGAATGATGTATCTAGTAATATCGTAACAAATCTAGTTTGAATATTCAAATGATTAATAGGATAGAAAAGGATTTGTCATAAAATGTTTAAAAATGTAACGGAAGGTGAAATAAAGTAAATTATATGTCTTTTGCGGTCCATATTGATTTTGTATAAGCAATTTTCATGTGGGCACGTTCCATGTTATTTTGACTGCCGCTACCGAACCTTGCTTGTCCAACTATTAAAGTACAATTGGATTCAATAGCTGTCTTAATGCGCTTTTGAATTAATGCAGTATGACAGCCTTTACGCTGAAATTCTGGCAAAGTAGCAGAAGCAGCTAATGATGCGACACCTTTATTTATATACAGGACACCAATACCAGCAGGGCTATTTTGAATTTCTGCTATGAAAAAATGCCATCCTGGTTCATTGTAAAGAATTTCGTTATTTTGGCGAACACCATCTTTTGTAAAGGATGGCATATTAAATCCACGTACATATATGTCTGCAAAAATATCAAATTCATTTTCTTTCAGTTTTCGTAATGTAATATTAGAAGGAAGAAGTGATGAACCCTTTCTCGGTATACTATACAAAGCAGTATGGAAGCTAGATTGGTAAAAACCTTTTTGAGATAAGTATTGAAATAGTTCAGTTGTGCCTTGCGCTGGTGTAATTTCAAAACGGCAAGGAATTTGTAGTGATTTATAATAAGAAATGATTGCATCAATCGCATCTACATTTGTAATACCTTTTACCGTATTAAAAGCAGGACCGGCAATTATTTTTGATGAAAAGGCAGTGGCACTACCGAAATTTTTCATTTGCACTTGCATTGGATTTCCACTCATTGCTTGTAGTCCCTCTAATCTAGAAGAGAGCATATCAATTTCTGCATTTTCAATTTCTGTTGCTATATCGAGTGTCATAACAGTAGTCATAAAATTCCTCCGTTAATAAATATATTTCATAGTATATATACGATTTTTGTTTTGAGATTCCTGTTGTAATGTAGGAGAATAAGAAGTTTTTTGGAAGGGAAATGGAATTGAACTGTCGAAGGGAGTGGAAACAGATTAAAGGTGGTGCTCTCATGAAACAAAAAGTCGTGCAGACATGCTCTAATTGTGGTTCTCATAACATAGGAGAAGGTGAGTTTGTCGGATATGCACAAATACGGAAAAAGGAGACGATGTTCACATCTTCACCAGTAGATGCTTATATTTGTACAGATTGTGGCAGTATACTTCTGTTAAAGGTACGGAACTATCAAAAGTTTAAGCAGAAACCGTTATGATGATTAAAAGATGATTATACCCCAACTTGTTTACGAATCGTCTTATATTAAGGAAATTGATATAAGTGATATTTTACATATATGTGAATATGATACAGGGAAATAATTGGTAATTTATATCGCATAAGGGTACATAAATCGCTGAGTGATACGAAAAATAAAGAAGATTTATAAAAATGTTACGCTATTTTTCCCTTAGATAATTTTTGTCTAAGGGTCTCTCTCTTCTAACGAAAGTACAGTTTAGTAAAGCTATTATTAAGAGGAACTGTTATCGGCATTGTTATACTCTAGTATTAGGAAAAAATGTACGCTATGAAGTCAAAATATAAGGTGGACAGGTGAATAATATAAAACCTCCTAAATAACATCAGTGTAATCATAACTTGATAAAGTATATAGAAATAGGAACGGTGTTTACATACAGTTTAGTTATCAAAACAAAGGAGGCATATTTATATGGAGGTTGTGAGAAGCTTTTAAGTTTCCGATGTATGCGTAACAGTTAATGTAAGAAAGGATTTTATTTTTGGGGTTTTAAAAAATATCAATAAATGATTAGGATAACAGTTGTTTAAAATGAAGAAATAGGCCTTCATCACTGGGACCTATTTCTTCATTTTATGGCTCTGGTAGTATTGAGCTATACTTCCGCATTACCTTATCTTTCAAGAGACTTTGTAATGGAACTGTTTTGCAATGTCCTTTTGTAATTAAAAACCCTCAATTAATCCTTTTTTAATCCCTTTTACGACTGCTCCAACTCTTGAATCTACACCCAATTTTCTAATAATTGAAGAAATGTGATATTCTACAGTTCTTTTGCTGATGGAAAGGTCCATACTAATCTCATAATTTGTTTTATCTTTTGAGATTAAGTGAAGTATTCTTTGTTCAGCAGAAGTTAGTGCTTCAATATTATTTCCCATAATTTGATTTTTAGAAAATAGTATATATCCCATGTGACTTTGACGAATGGCGTTAGCTAGGTCAAATGCTGATCTTTCTTTCGTGATGTATGCACTTGCTCCAGCTTCAAAGGCCGCATTATAATATTCTTCATGATCATATCCTGATAGAATTACAACCTTTACATCCGGAAATTTTGCCAATAAATCTTTTGTAAGTTCAATGCCGTTATATTGCTTCATCCTGATGTCCGTAACAATTACATCAGGACGGGTTTCTGCCACGGTTTTAATTAATATGGAAGGATCATTGACGGTATTAATTACCTTAATATCTTCCTCAGATTCTAGTAGTCTTTGGATGCCTAGCATAACTAGCAAATGGTCATCCACTAGTAGTGTATGTATACTCATTTTTTTCCTCCCAATTTACTGGAATGGTAAATGTGACTAATGTCCCATGGTCTTTTTCAGAAGATATTCTCAAATTTCCGTTTAACTCGGAAACTTGACGCTGGATAGTCATTAGGCCAAGGTGGTTGCTTGTACTAAATTCAGAAAAACTGTTTGGAACACAAAAGCCTATGCCATCATCTTCTACAGTACAAACATAGCAGCCTTTTTCTTCTATGATATGTATTTGAACATTATTCCCCTTGGAATGCTTAATAGCATTATTCAGTAGCTCTTTTATTATGCGATAGATCTGTATTTCGAGATTCTTCGAGAGAATTTTTAATTTGCAATTAAATTGTATATGAATGAGAATGCGATAATTTAATTCGAACTCGCGTTTTAGTGTGTGTAAACTCGCTTCTAAGCCTAAATCTTCTACGATAATAGGGTGAAGATTATGACACATTTTTCTAATACTATAGATAATATCTTCAAGTTGCTCATCCATTGAATTTAATATATCTATAGAAAAGTTTCTCTTAGTCTGAAGTATTCTTATTTCGTTTAATTGCAAAATAAGAATTTGAAGAATTTCATCATGTAAGAAAATCGAAAGCCTTTTCCTTTCGTCCTCTAGAGACTGTATAATTTGGTAGTTAAATTGTTTCCAGTTTTGAGCCTTTACCTTTGCTTTCCGAATTTCTTTTTTATTACTATTGAGGGTATTAACACTTAATAGTAAATTTGCCGAGTTTATTACAACCTCTTCAAGTTCATTAATTTCTTTAGGTTTAAATAATGTATAATCATTTTTTTCACCAATAATAATAGCTCCCTGCATGCCTTGGTAAATAAGTATTGGAAAACAAATTAAGTGGTATTTTTCAAACTGAATATGAATAGGAGTAGTACCTTCCTTTAGTAACAGATTCTGTTCAAGTTGATTCAATTGGTTAAATAGCTCAAATTTATCCATATCCTGAAAAATACCTGTCTCATATAATGAATGATAAATACTATTTGAGTTCCATATTATAGACACACCATTAATGTTGAACATCTGGTTAATAAGCTGTCCTATTAATTTTGCAAGCTCTTTAGCATGTTTCTCCTTAGAGAGTGTTTGAAAAAGTTCAATCTTATGTAAACCTGATTGCGCATCATTTTTTATGTTGAAATACCTAAATAATGAGAGAATAAGTTTATATATATATACAGAGAGTACAACAGATAATACACTTAAGCTGCATAGTATGAATATTTCTTTTTGTGACAAATCTATGAATTGTTCAACCGATAAATTTAAAAGGAATAAATTGAGCAAGTAAAAGAGTGAGTTTGTTAGCCATTTAGAAATTCTAATCTCAAATTCAATAACTTCTTGCTTTATTAATAAATAAGAAATAGTTAAAGGAAATATAATAATACTAGGTAAACAATATGTAAATGGAATTTTAGATTCCCCAAAAAGTAGACCAGGAATCAGATTAAGTAGAACAATTGGTAAAAAACTAAGGATAATACCAAAAATTAGAATATATAATTGACTTTTCACCTTAAGATTATTTTCTCGTAAATGTAATGAAATAAGAAAAACACAGATGCTAATACTGAGAAATAGGTTAGTGATTAGTAAAACTTTAAATAAAAAGCTAAAATTATTGTTAGACATATATCCAAAACAACAAAAAAATATATAAATAATAGTCAATCCTGTTGAAATTAAAAATGATACAAGGTTGAATATTTTCACATATTTTGGTTTGGTAGATACAGGGAAATTAGAGAAAAAACTTATTAATAGATAAGAAAGCATAAAAATGCTACTCACCTCTATAGCTTTAAAAATATTTATATCATAGCTAGATAATAAAGATGTTAGAATGGCTATCCCAAAGACAGATGTTAGAGAAAAGAATTTTTTTGCTACAATAGATTGTCTTTTTTTTAAAAAGCTAATTAACCCTATAGTGAAAAAAATAAGACTAATAACGCTGATCATATAAAAATGACTAATTAATAAAGAGTTAACACTTTATTTAAAATTACTAGAGTGAAAATAGTAGTTATTCGTTAAAAGTATTAGTAAATATAAAATGCTTAAAGGAATACAGAACCCAATATTACGCATAGAAGTGATCCCTGCCTATAACCATCATTTGAAAATAAGTCATTTCGTCTGTAGAAAGAATAAAATTCTTTTCTAAGAGTGCAAATGCTTTTCTATAATATAGCCGAGATAGGATACGACAATAGTGAAGTGCTCCAGATTGTTCTATGTAATCCCGAACCAATGCCCGTACTTCAGGTGAAGAAGAAATTTGTTTGTCCGTTAAATTTTTAAAAAAATCATCTTGTGTTATGTAACTATATTCATAAGCTTTTAAAAAAGGAAGATAAGCCTTTAATTCCTGAAGGTCATATTTATTATCTGTCATGGCATCATTAGCATCATTTCTTAGCTGGCCAGCTATCCCTATATATGATGTGATTTCTTTTAAAATTCTATTTTCAGGATTAATAGTTCGAAAGATAGTTTCTGTTAGTAGACCCGATTTCTTTTCAATAAGCTTCATATATTCTTCTTCACTTAAAATTATTTTTTTATCTATTGAAAAACAAAATTGGATATCTTTCCATTCCCCACAACACGAATGTATTAGTTGTTGGAGAAGATCTCCTGTTGCAGTATCTTTTGTCTTATAAGTTAAGTATATCAGTCCTTGCATAAGTAAATATTGAGAAACTAACAAAAAACGGGGATATTCATTTTTAAAATATAATGGATTTAATATGTCTCCATCACACAAATCATCTATTATATCCGCTGATAAAAAAATAAATTCAATCCCCATTGCCTTATCCAATTCTCTCTTTGTTATTGGTTGTCGTTTGGTCAAAAAAGAAAGAGCTAGATATAGCTCTCCCCAAGAGAAACCGGAAGATTCTGGATTTAAAACCTTTCCTTTTTGGGAAAGACATTTCTGAATAAATAGAAGTATTTCAGATTCATCACTTTGATTACGGTAGGGGATATGGTAAGCAATGTGATTGATTAAACAATCTCTAAACCCACTGATTTCCACCATCATTTTTCACCCGGAAATCCTTTGCATACTCATCTAATACAATTCGCTCTTCAACTGATAGAGTTTCCAATGAAGGACATAATTCATAATTTTCAAAGGTAAGTTTGTTTTTTTTCATCTCCATTAGAAATTCCCATAGTGCTTTATTCATAAAAATAACCCTCTTTCTAAATATTCTGTATTTTGGTTCTATATAAAAAAATACAATAAAAACGGGATGTTTTCAATATAGTCCTTAAATTTTCAATACTTAATTTACATATTTTTTATTTTATAATGCGTGAATTTACAATATAAGCTTGCGGAATATACGGATTCTACTAGGATATTTATCTGATAAATTAGACACATAAGACATAACGTCTTAAAAAATTTTTAGGGGGAAAAGAAAATGATTAATGAAAAAAACCTTTTTGATTTAGATGTACAAGTAACAACAGCTACAGGTGATGTAGATCCACAAATTACAAGTATCTCAGCTTGTACGCCTGGTTGTGGAAACACAGGTTCATTCAATAGCTTCTGTTGCTAATTGCTAAATAAGACATATTGTCTTAAAAAAACTTTAGGGGGAAAAGAAAATGATTAATGAAAAAAACCTTTTTGATTTAGATGTACAAGTAACAACAGCTACAGGCGATGTAGATCCACAAATTACAAGTATTTCAGCTTGTACGCCTGGTTGTGGAAACACAGGTTCATTCAATAGCTTCTGTTGCTAATTGAATGCCCAAAAAGAGGGAACACAGATGTGTCCCTCTTTTCTCCTATTACAATACTTGATTAGAACAGAAAGGAAGATTCAAAATGATTTCAGAAAAAAGGAAGCCTATCCATACATCAAATAAAACCGCATGTAATAATATATTTGAACCTCTACCATTTTTTATGATTAGATCCCCGTTTTTACCATTTAACGCGTTATATCAAATTAAGAATCAAGAAGTATTGATTAAAAAATTAAGAGAATATGCAGAAATGGATTACATTAAGGAAGCTATTGCCATTGCAAGTCCTTCTTTGCTTGAATCTCTTAAACATATACATGGTGATTTAAGTAGTAGGAAAACACAACAAGTAATATCTTCTGTATTACGATATATGTTAAGAATGACAACACGCCCAACACCTTTTGGAGCTTTTTCTGGGGTAGCATCCGGAGAGTTTAAGGAAAAATCTTTACTTGAAATGAGCCATTTTGAACAATTTAAGAAAAGAACTCGTCCTGATATGGAATGGTTATTGGGAGTGGTTTCATCACTTGAAAAAAATCCTAGTATTCTCCAATCTTTAATGGTTAGTAAAAATCATGCTGCTTATCGTGTCGGAAACCGCCTATATTTACCTTTTTCAACTGAATGTGGACAACTTCGCAAGAAGGATATGGAGAAAAAGGAGAATATTTCAATTTTGTATAGTGAAGTTGTTAGGAAAGTTCTAGATTTAGCTGAAACACATATTAAAGTGAAAGAGCTTCTCCAAAAGTTGCAAAATGACTATCCAGGCACAGAAGTAAAGGTAATGGAAAACTTTATTCTCCAGTTGGTAGAACAAGAATACCTTATAACTGAACTAAGACCGCCACTTACATATGACTCTCCATTTGATTATGTGATTGACAAGTTAAAAATAAGAGTTGGTGAAAATCAAATATGGGAAGATTTACTGAAGGTAAAAGATTTAATACTTGTTTATGATCAATTACCGCTTGGGAAGGGGCTTTCTGTTTACAACAATCTTATCCTATTAATGAAGAGGATTTATGAAGTTACAACACCCCTTCAAGTCGATTTCGCTCTAAATACGCAAGATTTAGCCATTGGAAAAAACGTAGCAAATGATGTTAGTAAAGCAGCTCAGGTGTTATGGAGTATAGCTGATAGTGGAGTTGGATTCCCTCATCTCCAAAAATATCATATTGATTTTTTTGGAAAAATATGGAACTACCAGGGAAGTTCCATTGGTAGAACTTTTAAGTGAGGAATTAGGGCTTGGAGCACCCGCGACATATAAAAACCCAAAAGGGAATAGGGATGGAGAAAATTTTACGCTGCCTTTAGATGAAGAACGTAATGTTCAATTATCATATATGCTTATTGAAGCTATTCATAATCAGCAAAAAGAAATTGAAATTACAGATGAAATAATTAGCAGAATTGGAATAGAAAAAGATACTCGATACGCTCCGGATTCATTTGAAGTATATGGAGAATTGTATGCTACTTCGCAAGAGGAATTAGACAATGGAAAGTACACGCTATGCCTAAGCCCAAATCCAGGGTCTCATGCAGCAGGAAGCACATTTGGTCGATTTCTAGATATCTTAGATCCAAATGTTAGACGTAAAATTCAGCAACAAGAAGTGGAGATTGACCATCAATTTAATAACGATATTGTTATGGTAGAGGGAAGTTTTCTTCCGGCAACTGGCCGTTCAGCGAATGTGGCAATTGGAAAAACTACAAGAGAAGTAACGGTAACTCTTGGAACAAATGGAGATGACGATACTTTGCAAATTCCAATTGATGACATTGTTGTTGGAGCATCATTAGAAAACTTTTATCTGAAATCTAAAAAATTAGGGAAAAGAATTAAAGTAGTAGCTGGTAATGTATTAAATTACCAAAGTGGCCCTAATATTTATCGCTTCATGAGAGAAGTTTCTCTAAATGATTTAGACCACTGGAGAATATTTAATTGGGGTAATATGACATCTTCACCTTATTATCCAAGGATTCGTTACAAAAATATCATTCTTTCTCCTGCAATTTGGAAGTTAAATAGAGAGACTATTGGCATGAAAAATAAACCTAAAAGTGATGATGAATTTTTAATCCTATTTGAAAAATGGAGAGAGAAATGGACGGTTCCACGCCATGTATATATGACGTATAGCGACAACAGGATTTTAATTGATCTTGAAAATATTCTTCACCTTCGAGAATTAAAGAATGAACTTTTTAAGCAGGGTAGATTACAGTTGAGAGAGTCATTACAGGACATCAATAAAAATTGTCTAAGCAGTCCGCTTGGTAGTCATGCAATGGAAGTTGTTTTTCCATTGAAAAAAATGAACGATGTCGCTAAAAGAAAAAGTATAGGAGCTGTTGAAGACGGGAAAAAAGAAATGGTTAGTGAGAAAATGATTTACCGTTTGCCTGGAAGTGAATGGCTATATGTTAAGCTTTATGTTCCACAAGCAAGAGAGAATGAATTTATTTCAAAATATATGACATCATTTTCTAATTATATTGTGCAAAGTGGTATGGCTCAATCATGGTTCTTTATGCGATATCGTGATCCGGATGCTCATATTCGTTTGCGTTTTTATGGAGATCCCGAGAAGTTGAATGCATCTGTTCTTACCTATTTAAGGGATTGGGCAAATAATTTAATGGACTCTGGATTTATCCACAAAATGACGGTTGATACGTATGAACGAGAAGTAGAACGATATGGTGGTCCGTATCTGATAGAATTGGCCGAGAATTTCTTCCATTACGATAGTAGGTCAGTAACAATGCTTCTTAATGTGATAGGACAACAAGCGGAACTGCCAGTACATGTATTAGCATCCTTAAACATAATTGAGATCATGGATAATTTTGGATTAACTTATGAACAACAATTGGAAACCATAGAAAGCAATACGGATAAATATGAATTCATTGATGAATTTAGACCAATGAGAAAATTATTAAGTAACATTGGAAATTCTGAAGGTGATTGGAGTAATTTACGTAATTACAATTCAGCAATTGGACAAGAAATTTATAAAAGTTTATTAGTTCGGAGAGAATCCTTAAAAGAATATGTTTCCAGCATTCAACAATATAAAAATGAAGACATGCTCTGGAATAAACAACAAACAATTATGGGAGCAATTATTCATATGCATTGTAATCGACTATTGGGAGCTAATCGAGAACTAGAGAAAAAAGCACTTGCCTTTACGCGGCATATCTTATCAAGCCAGCGATATTGGAGGAATCAGAATGAAACAGATACTCAATCACGTACCTGAAGATGAGAAACTATCATTTATAAATATTCTAAAGTCTTTTCATTATTGGCCTGGTTTATTTAAACTTTTATGGGAAACGCACAGAGGGTATTTCTTCTGTGTGCTTACCTTAAATTTTTTAAATGGATTATTACCTGCAGCATTGATTTTGACAATCCAATACCTCGTTAATACAGTACAGAACATCTACCAGAATGGGTACCAGGATGCTTATTTTACCCATGTTTTACCGTTTTTTATAGCTTTTGCACTAGTTACAATTTTAACGGGTGTTACAGGATCCGTTTTGGAAACATATAAACAGCTTTACCGAAATCTTCTTTCTAATAAAATCAATGTAAAATTAATAGAAAAAGCAAAAAGATTACCTTATTCCAGTTTTGAGAACCCAGAAATTTACAATAAACTTCAAAGAGCGCGCCAAGATTCCACATATAAACCATTTGCCATTTTTGAAGAACTTATGGGGATTATAAAAAGTGGAATAACTGTGATTTCTATTTCCGGTATCTTAATGATTTGGAATTGGCAGTTTACCCTAATTTTAATTCTGTTACCACTAATCTCTTCTTGGTCCATCATGAAAATTGGAAAAGAAATTTTTTTAATTAGTCATAAGCGTGCTGAAGAAACACGAAAACAATTTTATTACTACTATTTGCTAACAACAGACATCACAGTAAAAGAAGTGAAATTATTTGGATTAGGCAATTTGCTTCTCAAAAATTATTCGAATATCTTCAATCTATTTTATCAGCAAGATAGACATTTGCTTTTAAAAAAGATGAGGATTGACCTGTTTTTCCAATTAATTAGTGTTGCTTTTGTAATGTTTGTGCAGTTTATGGTGGTTATGGATGCTGTAACAGGGATTATTGCTATTGGAAGTCTTATCGCTTATTTTCAAGCTGTAAATACTACACAAAAAACATCTAATGAATTAATGTATATGATTTTTAATATGCATCAAAACAATCTTTATATGACTCAACTATTCTCATTTTTGGACATCCCTGAAGAAAGGGATGTTTCAAATAATAGAGACAATACTTATATAGAAAGTATCTCTTTTGAAGAAAAAGGTATTCGATTTATAAATGTCTCTTTTAAGTATCCCGGTCAAAAAGAATATATATTAAAAAAAGTGAATTTTCACATAAAACCAGGTGAAACATTGGCTCTTGTCGGATCTAATGGTTCGGGTAAATCTACAATTGTAAAGTTAATTACAAAACTTTATACGGACTTTGAAGGGATTATTCTATTAGATGGAAAATCCATTCATCAATACAGTACAAATGAATGGCAGGATAAGGTGAGTGCCATTTTCCAAGACTTTGTTAGATATGAACTAGATGTTAAAGATAATATTGGCTATGGTGATTATAAAAAAGCCGATCAAGTGATGGCTATACAAGCGGCTGCTAAAAAATCTGGAGCATTAAAGATGATTAATAATTTGCCTAACAAAATGGATACACAACTTGGTAAAACTTTTGCGAACGGAATACAGTTATCTGGAGGACAATGGCAAAGAATCGCCATTTCACGAGCATACATGAGGGATGCGGGCCTATATATTCTAGATGAACCTACTGCCGCATTAGATCCAGAAGCAGAAGAAGAGGTTTTTAGAGATTTTAAAGAAATTACCAAGAATTGTATGGGGCTTTTTATATCTCATCGGTATTCAACTGTAAGGCATGCTACAAAGATTATGGTCCTTGATAAAGGTAGAGTCGCGGAACTAGGTACTCATAATGAATTACTAAAAGTAAAAGGAATATACGCAAGACTATTTGAGTTGCAAGCTAAAAATTTTATAAATCATTCTAAAATTCAAGTGAAGGTGTAATTAGAGAGGAGAAAACTATGCGATTAACTACAGAAAAAAAATCATTTTGGTTACAGGGAATTAGTATTGAAAAAAGAAATAAAGCATTAAAGTTAGTTCGTGATATAGCAGAGCGATTAAAGGATCCGATGTATGTAGAAAAAATTGTTATGGAGCCTGATAATATACCAAACGGAGGAACACTTCATCCATGGGACCCCATTACTTTATCCCATGGTTATCCAGGAACTATTATGTTATTTGCAGAATTAGATCGACAGTTTCCAGAAGAGGGATGGGATCTTATTGCACATAGTCACTTGATAGAAATACAAAAGGCAATAGAAAAACAAGGTGTGAATAGTATTTCTATGTTTGGCGGTGTTTCTGGTATTGCGTATGCGACTTCATATGCTTCGCGTAACTATGAAAGATATCATATATTTTTGAAAAAGTTAAATGAATTTGTATTATCGCAGTTACATCTTGTATTGAACTATCAGAAAGAAGAGTGTGGTGTTCATCCATTTATGTACGATACAATTCAGGGCGCTACTGGAGTAGGGCGTTATTTGTTGCAAAATATTCAACTTGAATCAAATTCAGAAGCACTCAAAAAAATTCTCAATTGTTTTATTAATATGTCTAATGACATTGAAGTGAATGGTGAAGTTGTACCTGGTTGGTACGTACCGTACGCCAATCAGTTTTTGGAAACTGATAAGATACTATTTCCGGATGGGAATTTCAATTGTGGCCATGCTCATGGAATGCCTGGCCCGCTTTCCTTGATGGCGTTGGCTATTGAACAAGGAATTGAAGTCCCTGGGCAAAAGCAAGCGATTCGTAAAATGATAGATTGGTTAATAAGATGGCAAGATGAAGGTTCGTGGCCTGCCAGGCTTAGTTTTAAAGAAGTGGTCAATGACCAAGCATACCATGTGTATCCAAAGCGAAAAGGTTGGTGCTATGGAAATCCAGGAGTAGCAAGAGCTCTCTATTTGGCTGGGAGATCTTTGAAGGATCAGAAATCCATGAAAATAGCTTTAAGTTCTTATCAAGATACACTTTTGCAAAGTGAGGAGGAATGGGATTTAGCATCTCCAACATTTTGTCATGGAAGAGCGGGATTATTACAAATGTCTATTAGGATGGCAAAGGATGAAAATGGGGAGATATCGATGCAGTCCATTATAAAATTAATAGATTATGTAATGGATGCATATGATCCTCAAGCACCATTTGGTTTTAAAGACTTACAATCCAATGAGCAAACATCCAATGAGTTAAACAAGGTTGGACTATTGGAAGGTGTAAGTGGTGTACTTTTAACTTTATTAAGTCTAAGCGCAGTAGAGGAGCCATGGTGGGACGGAGTATTTTTAATTTCCTAATAAAAAATTGAGAGGATGTTACAGTATGGACCAAATGAAGCAATTGCTCAGTTCTAAGAAAATATTAGTAGGAGTAAGCGGATCTATTGCAGTAGCTGGGATTTTTCAATATTTAGCTATATTGAAAGCGAATTTTAGTGAAGTAAAGGTTATCATGACAAAAAGTGCAATAAAGCTTATCCCTGCAGAAACTGTGAAATTATATTGTAATGAGGTATTTGTTGATGAGGAACTTACTCTAAGTGGTAAACCAGGTCATGTGGAATTGGCTAGATGGGCAGACTTACTAATGGTACTACCGGCTACAGGAAATACTATTTCAAAAGTAGCTCATGGTTTAGCTGATGATTTATTAAGTACAGTCATTCTTGCTCATGATAAACCAGTTCTCTTTTTTCCTAATATGAACAAATTAATGTGGGAGAAAAAAGTAGTTCAGAATAATGTTAGTCTTTTAGGAGAATATGATCATATAGTGATTCCGCCTTTGAAAACAACGGCTTTTGAAATTGCGACTATGTCTTTGAAACCGAACTATGTTTTACCTAATAATCAAGAAGTATTGCATATACTCTTTAAGGAATTTGAGAAAAGAAAGTCAGTAACTGTACATGAAACAGTTGAAATGCACTAAAACTCACAAAAATGTGAGTTTTTTATTTTTTTCTTTCTTTTCTTTATTTTTTTTTTATATTTGTCTTCTATATTAGTCCATAAGGAGGGATTTTATATGAATAATGAAATAGTTTTAGAAGCAAATCACTTAACAAAAACAGTAGGTGGTAAGACAATAGTAAATGATTTTTCAACTAAAATATATAAAGGAGATATTTGTGGTTTTCTGGGGCCGAATGGGGCAGGAAAAACAACTGTTATGCGTATGTTTACAGGATTAATTCGCCCGACAAAAGGGGCCATAAAAATAAGTGGTCAAGATGTAAATCAAAATAGACAACAGGCTTTGATGAATATGGGGGCAATTATTGAATCACCAATATTCTTCCCATATATGACGGGTAGAAAAATGCTACAAAATTTAGCGAGATTATACCCTGCTCTTTCGCGAAAAGAACAATTGGAACAAGTAGAAGCAATACTATCTATTGTAAGGTTAACTGAGGATGCGGATGTGAAAATTAAAAATTATTCATTAGGAATGAGACAGCGACTTGGCATTGCACAAGCTCTTCTAGGTGATCCTGATGTTATTTTGTTAGATGAGCCAGCAAATGGCCTGGATCCTATGGGCATGAGAGAGTTAAGGGAATTAATTCTTGAACTTCGTGAAAAGAAAAATTTAACCTTTTTTATTTCAAGCCATTTACTAGATGAAATTCAGCAAATCTGTGACCGTCTTGTCATAATTAGAAATGGAAAACTTATTACGCAAGGAAGGAAAGATGAATTAATTACAGATCCAACAAAAAGGTTGGAAGATGTGTTTGTGGAGATGATGACATCATGAGGGGACTTTTTATTTCTGAATTCGAAAGGCTTTGGACGCAAAAAATAACTTGGTTAATCTTGTTTTTCTTACCTTTAATGGTAGTTGCGTCAGTGAAATATTACTTAAACTGGAATCAACATACTTCTCCTGGAAGACCAGATTACGTTACTGCTTTAAATTTTCCTATAATAAGTATTTCTGAGCATCTTGTGGTTTCGTTTAATATTATCGCTATAATACTGATTTCCACTGTTATAGCGTATGAAGTAGAAAATGGACAATTAAGAATGATTTTAATTCGTCCATTCTCTACCTCACAATTGTTTGTAGCTAAACTTGCTACTATATTAACTACCATGTTTCTATATTTAACTTTGTTTTGGATTTTTAATTCTATAGCGGGTTATTTATTCTTTCCAAAGGTAGATACATTAATAACATTTATAGATGAAACCAAGGTGTCTATTGCAGGGGCGATATTATATAACTTAAAGTATTTCTTCGCATGTTTCATTACTATGGTTTGTATTGTTTCTGTATTTACATTAATAGGGGCGTTAAGTAGAAGTACGATGATTACTCTTGGATCAGGAGTAGCCTTTATTTTCTTTGCTATTGCAATTCCACAGATTTTAGAATTCTCTAACCAAACGATAATTAGCGCTAATACTGTACTACACCTTATGTACATGTCAATCGTTAAAATTCAGCATACAGGTATAGCATTTATACTTTCAACAAGTAATAGTATAAACATTTATATTGTTATAGTGGAAGCGATTTATATTTTCCTATTTGGAATGTTCGCATACCTGTCATTTGTGAAAAGAGATTATTTTATTTGAAAACTAGGAGGGAGTTTAATTGAAAGCATTAGTTATAAGTGAATGGGAACGACTATGGAATCAGAAAAAAAGCAAATGGATGTTGGGGATTTTTACTGTCATTGTTTTTCTTCAGGCTTGGTTTTTAAAGTACTATGGAGTGGGGATTTATAATGATGGGCAACAAGTTCCACTAAATTCTTGGAATTTTTCATGGTTTTTATTAAAGGAATCTTCTTTCTTAATTACTTTGATTTTCATGCCTGTATGTTTCTTGAATAGCTTAAATGTAGAATACAACTCAGGAGCATATCGTCTATTTTTAATTAGGCCTTTTCAACGTATAACCTTTCTTATGTCAAAATGGTTTTCTCTTTCTATAATGGTGTTACTCTACTTATTTGTTGTTCTTTTTGTTGGCATAGTACTTGGGTTGGTGTTTTTTAAAGCCGATGATGCTTTTATGTTCTACGGCCAACAAAAGACCGCGATAGAAGCGATATTATATACAGTACAAGTATATGGATTGTTTTTTATTATTCAAATGTGTGGCTTAGCTCTTGCTAGTTTAATAAGTGTCATAATTTCAAATGCAGTTATTAGCTTTTTCCTTCTGATCGGAATCTACATCGGGTGCTTGTACATTAGTCAATTATCGTTCTTTTTATTATCTGTCCAGAGTATCTTCCATGCGCTCAGCACAGGAAGTAACACTTTATACGTTCTGATTCTAGGTATCATGATTATTAGTGTTAGCGTTTGTATAAGCATTTGGAATAAAAAAGAATTTACATGTTAATGCACAGGATAGAATGGAGGTATACCATGATTATGTTAGAAGCTAAAGGAATCGAAAAAGTTTACAAAACTAAATTCCGAGAATATCCAGTTTTAAATAATGTCAACTTAACTGTTCATGAAGGAGATTTTGTAGGAATTATGGGACCTTCAGGGAGTGGAAAGTCTACACTTTTAAATGTACTTTCCTCTCTTGATTTTCCTTCAAATGGAGATATTACAATTAAAGGACAAAATTTAACTAATATGGATGGTGATCAATTAAGCAATTATCGTCGTGAAAATATTGGTTTTATTTTTCAAAATTATAATTTGTTAGATCACTTAACAATTGAAGAAAATATTCTTCTACCCGCAGCTTTAAGAATGGGGAGTAAAAAAGGTGTCAGGGATAAACTCAATACATTAGGGAATGAACTAAATATTGAATCACTTTTGCCAAAGTATCCCTATGAAATCTCTGGGGGACAACAACAAAGAGCAGCTATTATCCGTTCATTAATTAATGATCCTTATCTGTTATTTGCTGATGAACCGACGGGAAATCTAGATTCAAAATCTGCTTATGATGTATTGAATATACTAAAAACATTGAATGAAACACATAAAACAACTATTTTAATGGTAACTCACGACTCTGTAGCTGCTAGTTTTTGCAACAGGGTCATATTTTTGAAAGATGGCAAGATTGTTCATGAGATGCAACGTTCCTATGAAGAAAAGCAATTCAGTTTCAATCAACGTATACTACTGTATATCTCTAAAGAAGTGGGGGAGAATGATGTCAATATTTTCACTCGCACTTAAAAATATAACTCGCAATTTTTCACTGTATATAGTGTATCTTGTAAGTAGTATTCTATCAGTTACAATTTTTTATATGTATGCAGCATTTCTTTCATATCCAAAAGTTTCTGGAATAGAGTAACTGTTAATTGCATGTGAATTCATTATCCTGCTATTTTCATGTTTTTTCATTTCCTATTCTTATGACCATTTTCTTACTGAACGGAAAAAGGAAATTGGTATTTGGAAAACGTTCAGAGCTTCTAAAAAACAATTATTTATTATCATTGTTTTAGAGCCTGTTTAAAATCTTTTCAATAAAATTGCCACACCTGCCAATAAGCAAATCTGTCTACTATTTTCAAGTGTTC
>NZ_JBNPJZ010000045.1:0-51262 GCF_050312695.1 Bacillus sp. AF62
GTTACTTGTATAATTATGTATCATAGAAAATATCCTTTTTTGTACAGATTATACCATAGATTCTAAACAGGTTCTAAGCGCATTTAATCCCTCTTCTTCCTTTTTCTTCTACTTTATCATGCCATCCTATATAATAGGAATAGAATTTAAAAAGGGGAGTGCGAAGGTGACAAAAACGAAATGGCTAGTAGGTGGTGTCGTAACGTCTTTAATGACTGGCACTTTATTTGGCTGCGCACAAGATCTTCCCCCAAAACCGAATGATAATAGTTGTTCTGATTGGGATTGGGATGATGAACTTGGGGTATGGCAGTGTGATGATAGTAGTTCAGGTTATCGTGGGCATTACTTCTATGGTGGGCGATACTATCAAAATAAATCCACTTTTAAAAATTCATCGGCGTTTAAATCGTATCAATCGTCTGCTGAATTTAAAGGTGGAATTGGAAGCGGTTCAAAGGGAGGATTTGGGGGCTAAAATATGTCGCAATACATAAGGGATCGAAAAGAATTTTATTTAAAATATCCGAATTTTTGGTCGGATTTATATGAATGTGAGTATAGTTTGTTTCATGTTTTTTCTATAACAAATCAGACTTTGGACCAATTACACTTAGCGACTGAACGAATGGGGAAAATATTTTTTAAGACTGCTAGACTGCTGCGTAATTTAAGTGACGAACAGCTTCTAGATCTTGGCTTTCCATCCGCGAGTTTATCATTCATTAGAATGAAAGGGCTTTATCCTGAATCTGTAATTTCGCGATTTGATTTTGCTGTAACAGAGGATAATAAAATCAAAATGCTTGAGTTTAATAGTGATACACCAACTTTTATTGTGGAATGTTTTCAAATGAATGGGAAAGTATGTGAAAATCTAGGCTATGATGATCCAAACTCGGATCAAGAACGATTGCTATCTTCTGGTGTAACGAAAGCAGTAATGGAAGCGACAAAGGGATTAGATAATCCAAATGTTGTTTTTACAGCACATCATGAGCATATCGAGGATTGGAATACCACTATGTATTTAAGTCAGCTATGCCATGTTGAAAATAAAGTAGTGCCAATGTCAGAACTTAGAATTACAAAGGATGCTCTAGTCGATAAAGATGGGGCGAAGATTGATGTTTTATATCGCCAAACATATCCGATAGAAGATTTAATTGAGGATCAAGATCCTGAAACAGGAGATTTGGTAGGTGTGGAACTGTTACAACTTGTAAAAGCCGGAAAGCTTTTTATAATAAATCCTTTGTCAGCATTTTTACTTCAGCCAAAATCAATTCAGTGTCTTATTTGGGGGTTAGCAGAAGAAGAGGTCTTTTATACAAATGAGGAACAACAGTGGATTAAAGAATATATGTTACCTACATATTTAGAACCAGATTTATTTTTAGGAAAAGGTTCTTTCGTTCAAAAACCTTCATTTGGGAGAGAAGGAGATACAATTACGATTCGCGATAAAGACGAAAATATTATGCTTCAAAATGCACACGAAACGTATAAAGCGTCACTGCCGATATTTCAAAAGTATACCGAACTGCCAGTCGTATCCTTGGAAACAGAAAAAGGGATCGAGAAGCTGTCATATGTGTTTGGTTCGTTTTTAATTGCTGGAAAAGCGAGTAGTATCGGTATTCGTGCGGGAGAAAAGATTACAGGAAATGAATCGTACTATTTACCGGTAGGTATAAAAAGGAGGGGGAAAAATGATTAATTTTTTATTATATTTAGCAGTAACACTCGGCCTTTTATGTATAGGTCTGTTCTTGATGGAAGTGACAACGAAAGTAAAGGAATTTAAGTTAATGGCTCAAGGAAATAAGGCGGTAAGCTATGTGCTTGGAGGACGATTACTTGGGTTAGCTGTTGTTTTATATTCGACAGCAGCTAATTCAATTTCACTTCTTGATATGATTTCGTGGGGAGCAGTTGGGATTTTGGCTCAAATTATCGTCTTTTATTTAGCTGAGTGGCTTACACCACGCTTTAATATAAACAAAAGTCTCGAAGAAGATAATCAAGCAGTCGGTCTTTTTCTTATGTTTTTATCGCTTTCAATTGGGATTGTAATCGCTGGTTGTATAACTTATTAAAAACTTTACGTTTAAACGTAAAGTTTTTTATTTTATCCCGCTATTTGCCGGGCAGCCCGATTGGTGAGGGCTAATAATCAGTGGGGGATGAACAAAACCCCCACTGATTAAAGTTTCACTTTATATACGTTAGTTTGCCATACCTTTTGAAAAAATTGTAGGCTACGGTTGACATCTATTTTAAATAAGAGTAACATTTTCAATGTAATGAAAATAAGTCTCTGTTAGGTGAGGCTCCTGTATAGAGAAATGCTACTGCCCAAAAATGTCGAGAGACGCCAATGGGTCAACAGGAATGATCGAATTAAGGTTTTTCTTAACGTAGCTGGTAATGTACCTATGCTATACAGTGCTAAAACTCGGTGAGGGAGAGGTCCGTAGATTTCTAATTATATTAGAAATCGTTTATTTGTGTATGTAATGGCCGCTACTCTCTTAAGGGTAGGGGTCTTTTTTGTTACCAAGCTATGAGTAATTTCATAGTATAAACTATAAAATTAAACGAGGAGGTGAGGAGCATGTCAAATTCTGACTCGGTTCCGTTACCCATATACTTCAAATCAAAAATATATGATGTAGGCAGGAAACGATTTGTTCCTCCCTCTATATTTATCACAATGTAGCGTTTATAAAGCGCTAGACACTTTCACAGTAAAGTGGATAAATTGAGAAACAAAGCGTTTCTTCCTATGTTGTAAAGGAGGAGACGATAATATGTTATATGCAAACAAAACTGTGGGTAACACGTCATATAAACTAAATAAAAAATCAATAAAAGAACAAACAATGCTCCAAAAAAATAAAGATTTATTAATTGAAATTGCAACAAGAGATGTAAAATCTGTATTTGCATATTTTAAAACAACAAGAGACGGACTATCAATGAAAGAGGCGCAAAAACGTATTCAAGTATATGGCCGAAATGAACTAACTTCAAAAAGAGCAATTCTTGCAGAAGTAATGATGAAGCTTGGTGGCATGATTCCAGTTTTTTCAAAACAACGTGTGTGTGATGAATTACAACGTGAAACGATTACTGTATCTAGAGTAGAATGTTCTAGTAGTACAGGGCTAAATAGTGAACTGAAAATGATGGAGATACCAGTGCAAGAACTTGTACCTGGAGATATGATTTTTCTTTCGGCTGGAGATGCTGTGCCAGCTGATGTACGTATTATTTATGCAGATGATTTATTAGTGAATGAGTCTGTGTTAACGGGAAACGAAGCGAGTATAGAGAAGTTTGAAAGCTGCTATCACCTTGAACGTAAACGATTTATTCCATTAAAACGGATGAAAGATTATAATCCACTTGAGCTTGAAAATGTATGTTTTAAAGGTTCACATATCGTTAGTGGAAGTGCAAAGGCTGTCGTTGTTTCTACTGGAAAAAATACGTATTCAGGCATATTGCATACTTGTTGTAGTAGAAAGTCTTAATGTGTTAATGGTGCTAAATATACAAAAACAATGTATAATAGACAAAGTTGAGCAAAAACGTAGAATGGTAATCTATTTATATAACCTTACGTGATAACGTGAGGTTATTATTTTTTTAATAGGAGAGGAATTATGAAAAAAGTATTATTAGTTGATGGTATGGCACTATTATTTCGTGCTTTTTACGCAACAAGTGTCTACGGACAATTTATGAAACGACAAGATGGAACCCCTACGAATGGGATTCATGGTTATATGAAACACTTGTTAACAGCTACGCAAGCGATTGAACCAACACATATCGTTACATGCTGGGATATGGGAAGTACGACATTTAGAACAGAATCGTTCTCGAATTATAAAGCAAATCGTGCAGCGCCACCAGAAGAATTAATTCCTCAATTTGATTTAGTGCAAGAAATGACTGCGAAATTATCCATTCCAGTTATTGGTATGAAAGGCTATGAAGCCGATGATTGTATCGGTACGCTTGCAAAACAATACTGCAATGAAGCTGAAGTTTATATTTTAACTGGTGATACAGATTTACTTCAACTTGTTGATAAGAACGTTACAGTTATGCTTCTGCGTAAAGGAATTGGAAATTACGAATATTACACACCGGAGAAAATCATGGAAGAAAAAGGTGTAGAGCCGTGGCAAATCGTCCATGCAAAAGCTTTCATGGGAGATACAAGTGATAATTATCCAGGTGTAAAAGGTATCGGTGAAAAAACAGCGTATAAGCTTATTCAAGAGCACGGAACAGTATCCGCTGTACTAGAAAATGTAGAATCATTAACAAAAGCGCAGCGTACGAAGATTGAAAGTGATTTAGAGAACTTAAATATTTCGTTGCAATTAGCACAAATTCACTGTGAAGTTCCAATTTCATGTTTACTAGAAGAGGGATTACACACAATGGATGAAGAAAAACTTAGATTTGTTTGTGAAGAAATGAATTGGGGAAGACCTGAAATATTAATAAATATGCTATAAATAGTTTGGAAAGAGGGATGTTGCATAAGTCGAAATTTGACTTGGTGACACCTTCTTTTTGTTTTTGTAAAAAGTATTATAGTAAATAAAATTATGTCGAACTCAATTTTAAATATATAAATGTTTCGACAAGATATAATGATAAAAGTTGATGGGAATAGTAATTTTTATAATGAAGTGAATTAATTTCAACATAGTTTTAGAGAGTCTTTTTTTCGTGTTCACAAAGTTGTCAGAAAATAAATGGAATTTTCATATGAAGTTCAAATAGAATTCACAACAATCAATTATTATAAGGACACACAGATAATTCTTTATCTTTTATATAAACCATCCCCCAAGGAGGACAATGAAAATGAGAAAAAAAGTGAGAAAATCTTTTAAACAATTATTAATTGAAAATAAACAATCACTATTAAATAATAAAGAAAATATGAAAGAAATTGAAGAGAGAATTGAGAAACGACATGTAGCATAGAGTGGTGCTAGTAATTAAATAAGATAAAAAAGATAGCCTATATAGGCTATCTTTTTTATTTTATATTGAAAAAACGTTATTCATCTCTTTAATTTTGTAAATATGCCAGATATTTTTATAGTGTTTTTCTATCAATATTACTCATTTTTCGAGGTTGAAATTGGTATATACCAATTTTTGAGATTTCCTATTCATAATATTACAAAAAATGTTACAATACACTCAAATTTATACTATAAAATCATTTTAATATGAAAAATTGGAATGAAAAGAAAGGAGGGGAATATGAATAAAGATGTCGCTTTGAAATGATTAGTATCATTTCATTAGGAGTTGATGTAAAAAGATGAAGAGATACGAAGAATTGGATTCTATAAGAGGGATTTCTTCATTAATAGTAATGATCGGTCATCATTTAATGATTTTTTCAGCATTTCAAAATTACAGTTATGAAGATAATAAACCATTTGTTGTGTATCTATTAAAAGAAACGCCTGCTCGTCTTATTTTTAGTAGTGGTAACGAATCTGTTATTATCTTTTTTGTTTTGAGCGGATTTGTTTTGTATGAATCTATTCAAAAAACCTATAGTAGCTATGGGGCATACCTTTTAAAACGTATATGCAGAATATATATTCCCTATATTGTGGCAATAATTATAGCTATTATATGCCAGGCTACAATTAGTGAATATGGTATTTCTTATTTAAGTGAATGGTTTAATCGCTCATGGACGATTGAAAGTTCTCCAAGCTTAATAGCGCAACATATTTTATTGGTTGGGAAATATAATACAGATGCATATAACGGTGTGATTTGGTCACTTGTCCATGAAATGCGAATATCAATAATTTTTCTGTTAATTTTGATGATTTGTTTACGAAAAACGTTAAGGTGTTCATTACTATTATTGTTTAGTTTTAGTATATGTTCTGTCGTAATATTATTTTTGTTTCGCTCGGGCTTAACATTAACAAGCTATGCATTAACGTTGCATTATACGGTGCTGTTTTTATTGGGGGCACTAGTTGCGAAGTATAAAAATAATTTAATAGTTTTTTATAGTAATTGTACTAAAAACACGAAAATTGCATGGTTTTTATTTGCGATTTTACTTTTTATGTATGAAGGACTTATTGGAGAAATTAAAGTACTCAATAATTTTATATTTCGAGACTACGTAGTGGCGATAAGTGCAAGTCTATTTGTCATATTAAGTTTGTCAATATCAACTTTGTCATCCTTGCTACGCAATAAATACTTGTTATATTTGGGGAAGATTTCTTACAGTCTTTATTTATACCATATTATATCGTTGTTTTCCCTTATATACATGTTCCATGAAATATTACCGTTGCCTATTATTTTAATTTTTTCACTTATATTTTCGTTTATACTTGCAATACTTTCGTATATATATGTAGAAAAATTTGCATTCAGAGTCGGAAAGTATGTAACAAAACAAGTGGATAGAAAGAAGAGAGGGGTATCTGTAAAGAGTGACTTGCAGGATGTTATTCAGAAAAGGGCGGTGAAATAATTGAAGCAAGAAATGAGTATAAAAGATTTTCAACAATTATTGAAAAGAAGATTCGTAACGATTATTTTAACGATGTGTTGTTTAACCGCTTCTTTAGTTCTTATCTCTATGTATGTTTTAAAGCCGTCATATCAATATTCAACGCAAATTCTTGTTGGGAATTTAGATGAGTTTAATAAGGAAAATTCAACAAATAAAACACAAGAAAATAAGCAACTAGTAACATCGTATGTTGATATTTTAAAAAGCCCATTAATTATTTCAACAGTCAAAAAAACTTTGAAATTAGAGCAATCAAGTTATGAATTAGCACAAAAAATCTCGGTAGTGAATACGGACAATTCACAAATTGTAACTGTTACAGTAAAAGATTCTAATCCGAAAGTCGTGAAAGACATTGTAAAGACATTGGCAGAGCAATCACAACAAAGTTTTCAACAGTACACAAATGTACAAGGTGTGAAAGTGTTGACGGATCCTGAGTTACAGGAACAGGCTGAAAAATTGTTTCCGAAATTTCAACTGATCATTCCTATTTCTTTAATTGTTAGTTTTTTTGTTGGGATAGGTTTAGCTGTATTTCGAGATTATTTTGATGAACGTATATACACGGAACAAGATTTAGAGAAAATAACAACAGTCTCTGTTATTGGTCACATAAATGTGAAACCGAATAGAAAACAGAAATCTACAGAGATTGATAAACAATCATCTATATATCGAGGTGAACATGTCGATGTTTAGAACAAAGAAACAGCTGCCATTCGATTTGCATGATGATTTGATGAAAGAGCAGTTTTATACGGTGTATCACGAGCTGAAAAAATCTGGAAAACAACTATTCACAGTTAGTTCAACGAAGGACAGAGGGATTGTTGCCTCGCTTATAGTAAATATGGGTCTAGTGTTTGCAGAAATGAAGAAAAAGGTGTTACTTATTGATGTGAATTTTTCTGACCCTAAACTACATGTATTATTACAAAGTGATCACATGATAACCGTAAACGATATAATAAGCTCTTCCCCCTGCAATTATGAATCTTTTTCTAGTAATTTGTCTAAATACTTATATTGTATTCCTGCAAAAAAAACAGTACACACAGGGACGCCCTTAGTTGCTATGGATGAATTTGATAATGCGATTGTTAAGTGGAAAGAAGATTTTGATTACATTTTCTTTTATTGTTCTGAAGTATTTGATCTTCCTGCTACGCACATTATTGCAGAGAAATGCGATGGAGTGGTCTTAGCGGTTAAAAAGCGAAAAGATTCACTACGTACAGTGCAAAAAGTAATAGCGGATATAAATAGGAAAGAATGTGAATTAATAGGTATAATTTTATATTCTTGAATGTGGGGGTAACGATTCATGATTCGTGAAACAAATCAAGCCAAGTTGTATACGATTCCGGCTCAAGAAAAGCCTAGCATATTGAATCGAAGTGTAAAACGCTTGTTTGATATTATATTTTCACTCATATTGTTACTATTAACGATACCAATTATGTTGTTCTTTTGTATTATGATTACTTTAGAAACATCAGGTGCTCCAATTTACTTTCAAGAACGTTTAGGTATAAACGGGAAGAAGTTTAATGTATTTAAATTAAGATCGATGGTAAAGGATGCTGAAATAAATGGCCCGCAATGGGCAAAAGAACATGATTCAAGAATTACAAAAGTTGGATTGTTCATAAGGAAAACGAGAATTGATGAATTACCGCAACTTTTAAATATTTTAAGAGGAGATATGTCTTTTGTAGGCCCTAGACCAGAGAGAGAGTTTTTTTATAATGAGTTTGATACGTTTATTCCAGAATTTAAGGATCGTTTAATGGTAAAACCAGGATTAACAGGATGGGCACAAATAAATGGAGGATATAATCTTGATCCAAAGGAAAAGTTGAGGCTGGACATGGAGTATATTGAAATGAAAACATTTCGGATGGACATCCGTATTTTATGTAAAACCGTTTTAATTGTATTGAACGGTAATGGTGCAAGATAAATATATATGTAAACAAACAACATATGTAAGTAGGTTACTTGCAAAGGAGAACTTGTATGGGTAGATCTATTCTAAACAATATTATCCATCTATTTTATAGTACGATTTTAGCTAACCTTCTTCAGGCCGTCAGTTTAATTGTTTTAGCAAACTTTTTTAACGCACAACATTATGGGATGTTTAGTGTTGCCATAGCAGTGACGTTTGTTATGTTATTTTTTACAGACTTAGGACTTAGTAATACGTTTCTTCGAGAAGGGGCAAAGGATGGAGCAGATTTAGAGAAGATTTTATCATCGTATATAAAAATAAGGATGATTCTACTTATTCTTATTTCTATAATCGGTTATATTGTTATTCATTATATGTATGCGGATAAAAATTTAATTTATATGATGATAAACGTAATGTTTTTCATGTTAATAGGATTAACTTGGCAAAACATAGGAATTGCCTATTTTCAACTGACGGAACGTATGAAGTATATAGCGCTCATTAAAGTTGTATCAGCATCGGTTGTCATTATAATTACATGTTTTTGTATTTTCGGAGAGTTACCGGTGTATGTAACGGCTCGCTTATATGCTTTTGGGTATATGATCGGTGGTTTATTCAGTATATATATCATGAGAAGAAAGACGAAAATGAATATGAAAGTCGTAATTCATAAAGCTTTATTTTGGCAATTAACTCCCTTTATTATTAGCGGTTTTTTAATAATGAGTACGCCACAATTAGCACCTATCTTGCTTAACTATACATTGCCATTAAGTATGGTAGGTGTTTTTGCAGTGGCGTACCGGATGCCGGCAGCTTTATATCAAGTACCAGGGGTAATTGCAGGTGCATTTTTTCCAGTTCTCTTTAAGCATTATAACCAGAATAATATAGAAGAGCATACGAAATTAAATTTGCTTCAAATTAAATCAATGGCGATTGTAGGAATATGTATGACGATCGGTTTATATCATTTAGCACCATACTTTATTTCTATATTTTTTCATGAAGAATGGCGCAATGCAGTAGAACCACTCCAAATATTATCATTTCTTATTGTGCTACAAAGTTTAAATATTGCTATTGCTGACGGTTTAACGACAAGTGGATGTCAAAATAAGAGGACTGTTGTGCAGTGTGTAGCATTGGTGATCGGTGGAGTTATGCTTTATAGCTTTAGTAGTCTTGGTGGAGTGATAGGAGCGGCATACGCTATGGTTTTATTTGAAATAGTCGCTTTAGTGGGATATATAGCGGTAAGTGTAGTGAAGAAAAAAATTGTATTCCAAATTGTAATACCGTATACAATTTATTTTGGTGTAACCTTTATTGGAGTGCAATATATATTACATACATATCATTTAATTGCGCTTGTTCTTAATATACTAATTGTAGTAGCTGCCATATTCCTATATGATTATGAGCTAAAAAAACTTCTTCTTTCTTTTATAAGAAAAATACGCAAAAAGGATTATATTACGAAACAGGGGATATAGCCTATGGAAAATAATATGAAAGTATCGATGGGATGGATTATTCTTCTAATATTATTTGTTATGTTAAGTAAATACAATTTATATATTGGATTTTCATTGAAAATATATATGATTTTTTTAGTCATATATTTTTGTTTAACAATTAAAGACTTTCATATTCAAAAGTTATATTTTCATGAAGTTATATTTTTACTGTTTTATTTCATTTATTGTTTGAGTGGAATTCTTTCTATGTATTTAAATGCTAGTATTCGTATGATTTTTGGCGTGCTACTTGTTTTAGGATGCTATTTTATAATGAGGAATTTATTGGGCAATACTGAAATAGTGGTACTTGAATCATCTATTGCTTATGTAGGAGTAGTATTTAATGTAGTAAGTCTAATACTCTATATAATCGGTTTACAATACTTTAGTTTATACGGTGGAGAAGAGAGAGAAATTTTTGCCGGGTTATTAGTTGATAGAGGATATCCACGGTTAATTGGATTGCTAGATGATCCTAACATTTTTATTTTCTATAATACAATATTTTTTATGTACTATATGACGAATTTACAAAATATAACTAACATCCTAGGGTTAATTTTATGTGTTACGACGAGTTTATTAACCTTTTCAAGGGGCGGTATATTAGCGCTTGTACTTGTCGTATTTGTATATATATGTATATCTAGTTTCACCAAAAAAATAAAAATAATTATGAGTTTAGTATTGTTTAGTGTAGTTATTTTTAGTTTATCGAATAGTGTAATGGGGGGCCAATTAGATGACATATTAAATAAACGAATTTCTGATTTTTCCCATGATAATGGAAGTGGTAGGTTTACATTATGGGAAGCTGCTTTTAAATATTATTTATCCAATCCATATATCGGAATCGGTGCTTTTAACTTTTCGAATTATTATGAGTATCAATTTAATGAAAAATTATATGTACACAATACATTTTTAGAAATTTTGTCTGAATCGGGTACAATTGGTTTTCTTCTATATAGTGCGTTTTTATTCATATTAATGTTCAAGCTAGCGCAGCATACTTTGTTTCGTGAAAAACCATATCTTCTATTGACTATGATTGCATTTTTATTTCAGATGATGTCATTGTCACTCATTATTAACGAAGCGTTCTTTTTATTTTTAGCAGTTGTTGTGAAGTATATTTCAATATATGAAGGAAGGGGAAAGATAGATGGTAAAATGTCTATCAGCACATAACGAGCCGCCTTATGTTTCTGTAATAACACCTTCTTATAATAGTATACGATTTATAGGTGAGACAATTTCATCTGTACAGAATCAATCGTATGAAAACTGGGAAATGATTATCGTTGATGACGGTTCAACCGACCAATCTGCCGCAAAAATTAAAGAGATAATAGAAGGAGACTCACGAATTAGGTTATTATCATTAAAAGAAAATGTTGGTGCTGCTAAAGCTCGGAATTTAGCGATCCAAGAGGCAAGAGGAAGGTATATTGCCTTTTTAGATAGTGATGATATATGGTTGCCGCATAAATTGAAGACACAATTGTTATTTATGGAAGAAATGAATATAGCTTTTTCATATGCGTCGTATAGTTTAATTGATGAAAATGGTAATGAACTAAATTGCGAAGTGAGTGTACCAAAATCTGTTGACTATCATTATTTAGTAGGAAATACAATTATCGGTTGTTTAACAGTGATGATTGATCGTGAAAAAATTCCATATGTCGAAATGCCTAGTATACAGCCGGAAGATACAGCGTTATGGCTGAACTTATTACATGAAGGGTATGAAGCAAAAGGGATACAGCAAGTGTTAGCAAAATATAGAATTGTTACAAATTCTGTTTCTAGAAATAAAATTAGAGCAGCTTTCCGGTATTGGAAATTGTTAAGGGAACAAGAACGACTGAATTCGATGCAAATTTTTTACTATTTTAGTAAGTATGCTTATCATGCTTATAAAAAAAATAAAATCAATGTAGTTGGGAAGACGCAATTATGAATATACTGTTGATGACAGATAAATTGATAACTGGCGGAGCCGAGAGCTATTTCTGTAAATTGGAAAGTAATTTGCGTTATGATGATTTTAAGATTTATACAGCTGCAGGTGATGGAGAACTATATGAATCTCTTACTAGAAAAGAAAATTTTATATTACTTAGTCGATGGAATCATTTGAGAAATATTTATTATTTACGAAACGAAATTTGTAAACGAAAGATAGAACTTATTCATGCAAATAGTTTGCGAATGGTATTATATGCTTTTCTAATTCAAAAGTTTATTAAAAAAAAGATGAAAATTGTTTATACGAAACATAATGTAACGATATTAGAAAAGAAAATGCCAACGCTTTTTCGTTATTTCATGAATAAATATGTAAACAATATTATTACAGTAAGTGAGTTTGAAAAGAATAATTTAATTTCAATTCATGTAGCAGAAGAAAAAATAAATACAATTTATAATGGTGTCGATATTGAAAAGTTTTTATTCCAGCAGAAGAAGAAAGAATCTACATATAAAATAGGGATATTAGCTAGATTATCCAAAGAGAAAAACCATCAACTATTTGTCAAAATTGCAAATGTGTTGAAAAAGAGAAATGATTTTATGTTTTATATTGCTGGTGATGGACCAGAGAAAGAATCGATTATGAAAGAAATAGAAAAATATGGATTGCAGCAAAGGGTGAAGATGCTAGGGAATATTTCAGAGCCGCATGAGTTTATAGGGAATATGGATGCCTTACTTTTATTATCTTTTCGTGAAGTGTTTCCAATGGTAGTAATTGAAGCGATGGCTACAGGGACACCAATTGTTTCAATTGATGTTGGCGGAATACATGAAGCGGTAATAGATGGAGAATCAGGCATTTTGATATCTGAATATTGCGAATCTGAATTCGCAAGTGCACTTGAAGAACTACAAGGGAATGAAGAAAGGGTAAATGATATTAGATTGAAAGCACGAGAGAAAGCAGTG
The DNA here is from genome assembly GCF_050312695.1 of Bacillus sp. AF62. Taxonomy (NCBI): domain Bacteria; kingdom Bacillati; phylum Bacillota; class Bacilli; order Caryophanales; family Bacillaceae; genus Bacillus; species Bacillus sp. AF62. Next base: position 13,037 of record NZ_JBNPJZ010000045.1, read on the forward strand.
AGGTATTTCTCGTTAACTAAAATGATAGAAGAAACGAAAAATATATATGAGTTAAACAAATGACCGGGTAGGTCGTTTGTTTTTTTTATTATAGAAACTTTTAAGAGAGAACTCACATATTATATGAAAAAAGGTAATATGAGGAGTGAATTTATTTTGTCAGAATATATTTCTTCCCAAGAAGATTGTGCGCCAGAAAGTAGCGTTCACATTGATTGTTTTGGCGCAGTTCCAAACTCGGGAAATGATAGCTCATTAGCAATTCAGCAAGCTATTGATTATTGTGTAGCGAATCGAATTTCGACGGTTAGAATTACAGGGGTAAATACGTACAAAATTGTAAAGCCGATTGTTATTAAATCAAACGTAAGATTAGAGTTAGATCCTACCGTAACGCTGCAAATTGATGGGGATTTTAATGCATTTGAGCTACAAAGTAACGCTTCGATAGTTGGTGGTACTATTCAAGTTATAAATTCATTGTTTCAATCTGCTGTTATTTATGTTTCTGGTTCACAACAAATCGAAGTACCTAATCAATCTGTTATATCAAATATAAATATAATAAATACAACTCCATCGTATAAAGGAAAAGCTATACATTTTTATTGTCAAAAGGCATGGGATTATATTAGTTTCTTTCAAGTTAAATTTATTCAAATTAAAAACTTTCAAACTGCAATATATTTGAAAACAGAGTATATAGATGATATCAATACACCTTGCTGGATTAACGCCAATGTATTTCAATCTATATTTATTGATGGATGTGTGTATGGGATTGAAGTAGATGGAAATAGTGATTTGCCAAATGAAAGTTCAGGAAATACGTTTCATGATATTCAAGTGCAATGTAGACAACAAACGAAAAAAGCAATTCGTTGCTCAGGTGCGTATAATACATTTGATTGTATGATTTGGGATACGTACCGGATGAGTAGTGAACAGATTGTCATTGAATTTTCTTCTAATTCGCATCGTAACTACCTTTTTTCAAATTTACTTTCTACAACTATTGTAGATAAAGGACAATACAATGTTTGTAAGTCTACCTATGAAGAATCTCTTCGAATTCAGTTACCGATTACGTTAAATAAACCACATTTAATAGGGAATCAAGATGATATTTTAGTAAATGCTCAGCAGAAGTATACGATTAAGCAAGTAAGTGGGAAAGTGCCTTACGGGGGGAATCTCGCAAATTGCTTTAATTTAATAGATGAACAAAGTGTAAACTATATTGACGTTCCAGATAGTAATCCAGTTGTAATTGAACTGGATTTTACGAAAAAACCAATACAAATGTTAAATTGTTTTGGAATGTATTTTGGGTGGGGAGAGAGCCCAAAGAAAATTAAAATTGAATATGCATTAAGCGCAACTGGAAGTTGGGTTATCGCGTTGGATGTTCCGTTAAATGTTGGCGATACAATTATATCGAATATGAAGGCGAGTCAGATATATAAAGTTAGAATTACATTAAGTGGTTATTCTCAAGATCATAAGCGTTTTCGAATTAATCGTATTTTTGCAAGGTCTTCTATGGAAAACGGGAACGCTTGGTTAGCGACAACTGGTGGAAGAATGTTTGGAGATATTGAAATAGAGGCAAGTAAAGGTATAATCATGAAGACTGCTAGTGGAGTGAAATGGAAAGTTACTATTAATGAAGCTGGCCAACTTATTACGACTAAGATAACTTGAGATGTTGTTTAATTGTATATCCTTGGACGAGTTACAACGTAGTGGGATATAGGTAATGAAAAAGAGATTGTAATTTGGTTTCAACCAAACTACAATCTCTTTTTTGTTTCAATTACTTCCACCAAATCCAAGTCCAAAGGTAATTTCGTACATTTCGAGGAGTAATGCGAATGAAGCGTTCACCGTCAAAGAAGCAATTTAAATTTGGAAGTGTTTCATCTGGATTTTCTGGAACAAAAGTGACGATGTTTTCGTTACTTGTAACGGTTACTGTAATTGGTGGGTCGGTAGGCGAGACTTGAAGTTGTAACGAAATATTGGCCGTATTTTTAAATTCATTATTAACAGGTGGACTTATTACTTGTACTGTGAATAATACGATAATTGTTTCGTTTGGTTCCAAATTAGTGGCAACTAGGAAACCGATATTCGGATTCGCTAGTGGAGAGCGTTCACCGTTAATAAAGACAGTGCCGTTTATAAATTGTAAACCTGCTGGAATGGTATCTTGTAAAGAAATATTTGAGAGTGAAATTTTGGAAGTATTTGTAATGCGTACCGTGTAATCAAAATATTGATTTAAATAAGCTGAGCTGACGGAAGCATTTTTCGTGACTGTTACAGTTATAAATTGAATTGGTATACGAACGATATTTGAATTAACAATGAAAGTAATAATTGGATCCTGTGGTGTCAATTGAAAGGCAGCGGTAACTGTTGCAGAATTTATAATTGTACTGTTTGAAGGAATAGAAGTTACGAGAACTTGAAATGTTATAGTTGCTACTGAATCTGCAGGTAAAGAGCCGATATTAATACCAGTGTCTGGACGAACATTTGGAACGGGAGTACCGTTAATTGTTACGCTGTTTTCTATAAATGTTGTACCAGCTGGAATTGTGTCTATAACAGAAGTACTGATTGTCGGAATTGGGGAGTGATTAAATACCGCTAATGTGAATGTAATGATATCTCCTATAACGACAATAGATTTGTCAGCTGTTTTTTCAATGTCAACCATCGGATCAACGACTGTCGTTGTAACTGTATTTGTTTGCTTTGTAACTGTATTTGTTTGCTTTGTAACTGTATTTATTTGCTTTGTAATCGTGATAGGTGATTGGATTGGACCGACAATAGGCGTATAGGAAATAGTAGCATCGTTATTGATTGTAGATTGAAGAGTAGAAGAAGAAATTGTCACTTGGAATGTAATAATAACAGATTCATTTGGAGCAAGATTTCCTAACGTAATACCATTTTCCGGATTCGCATTAGGTTGATTGATTCCATTAATCGTAACACTACCAATAACAAATGTCGTATCTGCTGGTGCTGTGTCTACTAAAAGAAGGTCTTCGATAATGATATTACCATTATTAGTAATCGTGATGGTATACGTTAAAGTTTGACCGGGTAAGGCACTTGTGAAATCAACAGCTTTTATCGCAATGACATTATCATTTTGGACAGTAGTTGTGACGGTGTTTGTTGTAGTCGTATTTGTAACAGGTACGTTATTTGGGTTGACTATATAGTTAAAAGTAGTAATTGCGTTGTTGTTTAGTTCATTTGGTGTTGGAATAGAAGTCACAGTTACTTGGAATGAAACGATAGCGTCTCCACCTACAATTATAGTACCAATTGGTATGCCGCTTACTGGATTCACTCCTGGAAGAGTTTCTCCGTTTACAATGACGCTATTTTCTATAAACGTAGTACCTTGAGGAATAATATCTTGAATGATTACATCATTTACTGCAACATTACCGGTTTGATTTAGTGTAATCGTATACGTTAACGTATCACCAACCGTTGCAAATGCAAGGTCAACAGCTTTATTACTATTCAAATTTGCGTGATTAATTTCTGTTGCGGCAGCTGATGAAATAATAGTTTCGGTAATAGGTGGTCGATCTGGTACCGTGTATTCATATTCAATTGTACTCGTGTTAGTGATTGGATTTGTTTGTGGAATCGAAGTAACCCGTACTTGGAATAGAATGGTTGCTGTCGTATTAGGTGGAATGGTATCAATTTGTATACCGTTAAGAGGGTTGTCATTTGGCCGAGCGTTGCCGTTCACGATAACACTATTCTCTATAAAGCTCGTATTTGCCGGGATAATATCTGTAACAATAATGTTTTCGACTTGTATATTTCCGTTATTTATGATGGAAATTGTATAAGGGATGATAGTTTGTAAGTCAGCATATTGGATAGGTGTTGTTTTTGTCGCAATTACATTAGCGGAAATAACTTCAGTGAAGGTAATATTGCTAGTCGATATTTGTTCTTCCACGTTTATTGTATAACGAGAAGTTGATTGATTTTGAACATGACCGCTAGCAGGAAGAGCTACGACGGTAACAGAAAATGTGACTGGGATAGAAATGTTAGGAGCAATCGTTCCCACAAGTATACCTACACTTGGGTTGGCGTTAAGCTGAGGAATGTTATTTACTAAAACGCTACCGCCAATAAAGGTTGTTCCATCAGGTATATTGTCTGTAAATACAACAGCAGTGGCATCCGTATTCCCTGTATTCGTTAAAGTTGTTGTATAAGTTAAAATGTCACCAATCGTTACAGAGGTTAAATCAACAGTTTTAAGTGAAACGATATCAGCATCATTAATTTGAACGAAAGTAGTATTGGAAGTAGTAGATTTTTGAATTGGTGCAAAGTCAGGATTGAAAATAAAGTCGTAGGCGATGTTTGCAGTATTAGGTGTTGGATTTACAGTAGGTAAATTCGTAACGGAAACTTGGAATGTTATTGTAGCCATTTGACCTGCTGCGACATTAGGAATGGAAAAGCCGATATTCGGATCTGCTGCAGGAAGTACAGTATTATTAACTATTACACTTCCTGGAATAAATACTGTTCCATCTGCTATAGTATCTGTAAAAAAGATGGAGTTAGTTGTAGCCGATCCATTATTTTGAATGAATACTGTATATTCAATGGTTTCATCAATAGTAGCTAATACAGTATTAGCAGATTTTGTAGCAATAAGAATAGCATCAATAAATTGTATGTTTGTAGCATTGGAAGAGGTCGTTTCTGAAATTGGTGGTGTGCTTGGGTCTGGTCGATACTCATAGTGAATGACGGCGATATTATTAATGTTATTTTGTGGCGGTATAGAAACTACGCTTACTTGGAACGTAACAATAATCGTATTATTTGGAAGAATTATATCAAGATTGATACCGGTAATTGGATTTTCGTTAGGTCTTGGTACGCCATCTACAAGAATGCTATTTGGAACGAATGTGGTGCCAGAAGCAATTGCGTCAAGTAGGAGAGTATTTGTAATAGGTATTGTACCGGCGTTTGTAACTGCGACTGTATATGTGATGATTTGACCGATACGTGTAATGGATCTGTTAGCGGATTTAATTGCACTAACATTTGCCGTTCGCACTTCAGTATTTACTGCATTTGATAACGATCTACGCTGAATAATTGGAGAACTAGGGTCAATTTGGTATTCGTACGAAGTGTCTGAAATATTAATGACTGTATTGCCCTCTGGTATATTTGTAAGTTGTACTTGGAATGAAATAGTGACTGTTTCATTTGGTTGTATCGTGCCGAGAGTTACTCCGTTTTCAGGATTCACGCCAGGTTGAATTACATTATTTATTGCTAAGCTATCTTCAATGAATATAGTACCTTCTGGAATGTTATCAATGAACACGATATTGTTAGCCGGAACGGTTCCTATATTTTGAAGTGTATTTGTGTAGGTAATCATTTGCCCGATTGATACGAAATTTACATCCGCACTTTTAACAGAAATAATATTTGCATTTTGAAGTGATGTTGTAACAATGTTAGAATTTGCAGAGCGATTTACTGGTGGGGCTGTAGGAATACTTACATATTGGTAAGTTGCTGAAGATTGATTTACAATTTCAGTTTCATTCGGTGGATTATTTGTTTGCACTTGAAATAGTATCGTTTTGGAACTGTTTGCTGGAATTGTTCCAATTGGTATTCCGTTTTCAGGATTTACACCTGGCTGAAGGACACCGTTAATTGTGACACTATCGGGAACGAATGTAGTCCCAGTTGGAATAGAATCTGTGAAATCAATATTTATTGCGTCAACATTACCGATATTTTTCACTTCAGAAATATAAAGTATAGTTCCACCGATATCTACAGTTGTTGGATTGGATGTTTTTGTAATTGTCAATTGTGCTTGCACGAAATTTGTAATGACGATATTACTAGTAGATGTTTCACTAATAGGCGGTTGCCCTGGGTCTGGTTGGATTGTATATGTTGTATTGGATTGATTTGTAATCGATTCTTGCGAGAATGAATCGTTAATAAGAATTTGGAACGAAATAAGATGAGTAGCGTTTGCTACTAGGGTAGGCAAAGTAACACCTACATTTGGATTGGCACCAAGTATAGTTGTTCCATTAAGTGTAAAACTATTTTCTACGAATGTAGTATTTTGGGGAATAGTATCTGAAAATATGAGATTAGTAGCTGGAATATTTCCGGTATTTTCTAGTGTTATTGTGTAAGTCAAAATATCACCTGTTGTTGCTTGCTGTGCATTGACTGCTTTTAAAGAAAGGATAGTCGCATCCGAAATTTGTGTGAAAGCAGGATTAGACGTAATTGTTCGAGAGATGATAGGAGCAGTTGGATCGGCGATAAAAGTGTAGTCAATACGGGCTGTATTAGAAATTGGGTTCACGCTTGGAATAGATTGAACGATAACCTGGAATGTTACAGTGACGATTTCTGACGGTGTGATGGAGTTTAATGGTATTCCTACGTTAGGATCAGCATCTGGAACGGAAACGCTATTAATAGTTACGCTATTCGGAATAAAGGCAGTTCCTTCGGGGACCAAATCTGTTAAAGTAACTGTATTTGCAGTAGTATTTCCGTTATTTTGAACGACTACTGTGTAAGTGATTGTACCGTCAGTAGATTGTACGAGAGAATCTGTACTTTTAATTACGGATAACGATGCATCAACAACAGCTGTATTAACCGTATTAGTCGAGGATGTTGCTGTAACAGGAGGTTGACTTGGATCGACAATATACGTGTAACTTGTAAGTGCTTGATTTATAATTGCTCCTTGTGGTGGAATAGAACTTGCAAGAAATTGGAATGTAATAGTAGCGGAATCACCTGGTGCGATAATACCAACGGGAATACCGAGAGTTGGACTTGCATCTGGAAGTGAAATCCCGTTGAGCGTAACACTATTTGGAACAAATAATGCTCCTTCAGGAACTCCGTTAATGAGTAAAACAGAGTTTGCAGGGAAGTTTCCAGTATTCGTTAATGTTGCTGTATACGTAATTACATCCCTGATAGACACAATTGAACGATTTGCTTGTAAAACAGTTGTAACAGTCGCGTTATTAATTTGTGTTGAAGCGCTATTAGAATTTATCGTGCCTGTAACAGGAGGAGAGGCCGGATCAACGATGAATGTGTATTGAATAGATGCTACGTTTGTAATCGGATTTGAAGGTGGAGTTGATGTAACTATGACTTGGAAAGTAACGGTTAAGGAACTATCCGAGCTAATTGTTCCGATATTCACTCCGTTATTTGGATTTGCACCTGGAATTGTACTCCCATTTACAGCAAAACTATTTTCAACAAAGGTTGTTCCTGCTGGAACTGGGTCTGAGAAATTTACATTCGTAGCGTTTGTATTGCCGCTATTTTGAATCAAAACTGTATAAGTGATCGTATCTCCAATATTTGCAAAGGCTGTATTAGCAGTTTTTACAGCTGAAAGTATTGCTGTATTAATAGAAGTAACGAAGACATTCGTTTCCACATTGCCAGGTTGAGCCAGTAATGCATTGCCTACGTTATATTGGAAGTTAACAAATCCTAAGTTTTGGAGTTCAGGTGTGAACGTTGTTGGATTACTTACGATTTGTACTTGGAATATGATTGTAACAGTTTGATTTGGATTGATTGTATTTATGCCAACACCGTTAATAACCGAAGCGGATGGTAATGGAGTGCCATCAACAATAACTGATCCTGCAACAAATTGTGTCCACGATGGTAAAGGGTCTGAGAATATAGCGTTGTTAGCAGGAATATTGCCTGTGTTCGTAATAGTCGTTGCATACGTAATCGTATCGCCAATCGTTGCAAAAGTTTTATCTCCTATTTTAATAGTATTTAAAATAGCACTTTCAATTTTTGTTGTAACGTTGTTAGAAATAATATTTTTTGAAACTGGAGGATTAGCTGGATTAACGATATGTTGAAAGCTAACGCTAGCTTGATTAGTAATTGGATTTATAGGCGGAATTTCATTGGCGATAATGTTAAATGCTACGATGACAGATTCGTTTGGCGCGATATCACCGATTGGAACGCCTGTAATGATATCTGCATTTGGGATGCTAGTTCCGTTCAGTGTAAAGCTATTCGGTTCAAAGGAAGTTCCGTCTGGAATAAGGTCGGTAAAAATAACATTCGTTGCACTCACATTTCCGCTATTTGTAATTGTAACGGTGTAGGTAATATCCTGCCCGATATCTACCGTAGATACATTTGAATTTTTTTGTGCAGTAAGGATAGCGCTATTAATTTGTGTTGTCGTTGTATTAGATTGATTGGAAGTTGTAATAAGTGGCTGGCTAGGATCAACGACATAATGATATGTGGTAGAAGCAGAGTTAGAAATGGGATTAAGTGTTGGAAGTGTAATAACAGTTGCTTGGAATGTAACGATTGCCGTATTACCACCATTAATGGAACCAATATTTACACCAGTTGATAAATCGGCGTTTGGAATGGTTTGCCCATTAGCTGTGAAACTATTTGGAACGAAACTTAAATTGCTATCAAGAATATCGATAATAGTTACATCAGTTGCGGTCACATTTCCGGTATTAGGAAGGTTAAGTGTAAATGTTATTGTATTACCAACATCCGCAAAAGTAAGGTTTGCTGTTTTGGTACTAATAATAGTTGCGTTGTTTATTTGAAGGAGTGTAGTGTTGGAAGTAGTTGCACTTGAAACGGGAGGATTAACAGGATCAACAGTAAATTCATACGTCGTTGATGCTGTATTTGGTGCTGGGTTATTAGGGGGAATATTGTTTACTGTAACTTGAAAGACGATACTATATATTTCATTTGGTGGAAGTGTTGCAAGTAATACACCTGTATTTGGATCCGCGTTAGGTTGTAAAACGCCATCGACAGTTAATGTGTTAGGAACAAATGTGAGTCCACTTGGTAATGTATCTGTGAATACAATATTAGTTGCATCGGTATTGCCTACATTGGTAATAGAAGTAGTATAAAAAGCAGTTTGCCCGATATCTGCAAAGGATACACTTTCATTTTTCGTCATAGACAATATTGCTTCGTTAATTTGGGTTGAAACAGGATTACTAATTGAAGTTTCTGCATCAGGTGGTGAGACTAATTGATACGATGTTGATGAGAAATTTACAATTGGGTTTTGGTTTGGTAATGATGTTACAGTAACTTGGAACGAAACTGTTACTGTAGTCCCGGCTGTTATTGTCCCAATATTCACACCGTTCGATGGATCCGCCCCACTTTGAGGAACTCCATTAATAGAAAATGTGTTTGCAATAAATGTAGTGACGCTTGGCACTGTATCTGTAAATATAACATTTTGTGCAGATGAGTTTCCATTGTTTGTTAAAACGACAGTATAAGTGAGTGTGTCTCCAATACGACTAAAGGATTTATCGACTTGTTTTAATGAAAGAATGTTAGCTGTATTAATCGTAGTAAACACTGTGTTTGAAGTAACGTTTCTTGAAACAATCGGTGCATTTGGATCAGCGATAAATGTGTAAGAAGCAGTAGCGGAATTGGCTACAGGATTTTGGTTTGGTGTAGAAGTAGCAGTAACTTGGAATGCGATAGATATTGAGTTGTTAGGAGCAATTGATCCGATTGTTATACCTGTATTAGGATCGAGTCCGATGTGTGTACTGCCATTGATTGTGACACTATTCGGAATGAAAGTTGTGCCGTCTGGAATAAGATCAGTGAAAGTAATATTAGTTGCATTTGTATTGCCATTATTCGTTAAAATGGTTGTATAGGTAATAGTATCACCTAGTGTAACAATTGTTTGATCGACCGATTTTACCATCGTTATCATAGCATCTAGTACCGGGTTTGTAACGATATTCGTGGAAGTAGAAGTTGTAATAGGAGTTCCGTTTGGATCGACAGTATAAGAATATAAAATTGTGTCATTACCCATAATTGAACTTGAAGGGGGAACAGAAAGAACATTTGCTTGGAAAGTAACGGTTACTGTTTTACCAGGAGCGATATTTGGTATAGTTACTCCAAGTGCTGGTTGCGCACCAGATTGCTGAACCCCATTTATTTTGACTGAGTTTGGTATAAAGGTAGTGTTAGCTGGAATTGCGCTCGTGAACGTTATATTCGTTGCAGTCGTATTTCCTGTATTTGTAATAGTTGTTGTATACGTAATCGTATCTCCAACAGAAATGATAGATTTATCAACGCTTTTTTTGGTCGTTAATATTGCACTATTAATTGTTGTCGAAACAGCATTAGATACGTTCGTTTGTGTTACGGCAGGTTGGCTAGGATCAACTACATGTGCAAATTGTACAGAACTAAAATTAGAAATTGGATTTATACTTGGAATGTTTGTAACAAGTACGTTGAGAGTAATCACGGCTGTTCCATTTGGGTTTATATTTCCAATCTGAATCCCGTTAGATGGATTTCCGATTTGCTGTGTACCAGAATCGTTTGTAAGAGTGCCAGATATGAATGTCGTCCCATCAGGTAAAGTATCCGTGAAAATTATATTTTGTGAAGTGACATTTCCAGGGTTACTTAATGTAATTGTATAAGAAATTGTATCACCAATCGTTGCGAAAGTTTTATCTACAGATTTGATTGCCACAATTTCCCCAGAATTTATTTGTGTCGAAACAGAATTAGATGTCGTATTTCGTGAAACAAGTGGTAAATTAGGTCCTGTCATAAATTTATAATCAATAGAAGCGCCGTTTACAACCGGTGAGTTTGGTCCGCCTGGTCCAATTGTGAAAATTGGATTTGGAATGCTAACTACTTGCACACGGAAGGTAACATTTATAAAATCTCCTGCAATAATATCCCCAATTGGTATCCCGTTCGCTGGATTTACTCCAGGTAATAAAACTCCGCCTACTCGAACGCTATCTTCTATAAATACTGCGTTATTTGGAATCGGATCTGTAAAAATGATATTCGTAGCAGTTGTGTTTCCTACATTTTCTAATAAAACTGTATACGTTAAAAATGAATTTCCAGGTGCTATGTCAGAAAATAGCCGATCCACACTTTTCGTTGCTTGAATAATCGCTTCGTTAATTTGAACTAAAGTTGGATTACTTGTAGCTGTTTCTGTCACCGGCGGCTGGGTAGGATCAACAATGATCGAGTATGTCGTGCTAGACTGGTTCAAAGTTGGATTTGTAACTGGTATTGAGCCAACGATAGCTTGAAAGCTAATTGTTGTCGTTCCTCCAACTGGAATTGAGTCTAAAGAAATCCCGCTATCTGGTCTAAATCCAAGTTGTGGGATGGTATTAATTTGTATGCTATCAGGAACGAATGAAAGTTCAGGTGGTAATATATCGATAAAAACAGGTGTGTTTGCGGTAGTATTTCCGCTATTGATGAGGGTAGTTGTATACGTAATTGTATCTCCAACAGCAGCAAAAGCACTGCTTGCAGTTTTTGTTGCGATAACAGAAGCAGTATTTACTTGTGTAAAGGTTTTATTAGATTGAACTGTTCGTGAAACTGGCGGTTCATTTATATCTACAATAAAGCTATATTGAAGCGATGATTTATTCGGGATTGGATTAGGATTTGGAAGTGTTGTAATGTTTACTTGAAAACTGAGTGTAGCAGATGCATTTGAATTCAAGTTACCAATATTGATACCGTTTTGTGGATTTGCATTCGGAACGGTTACACCATTTATCTTAAAGCTATTTGGGATAAAGGTAGTACCGTTTGGAATTGTATCAGTAAAAATAATGTTGTTCGCAGTAGTATTTCCGTTGTTTGTAACAGCTGAAGTGAATGTAATTGTATCACCAATTGTAGCGAAAGTTGTACTAGCGCTTTTATTTATTACTAAAGTAGCGTCAATAATTGGTGTAACTGTTGTATTTGTTACGGTGCTACCAACAGCAGGAGATTGGTTTGGATTCACGGTATATTCATAATTTACAAGAGCATTATTTGTTAATGTGCTACTAGGTGGTATCGCTAAAATTTGTGCTTGAAAAGTAATGAATACAGTATCTCCTGGCGAAATATCTGCCAAGTGAACACCAAGTGATGGATCTAATCCTGGTTGTGGAACATTATTGATCGTTACGGAGTTTTGGATAAATGAAGCTCCTGCGCCAAGCCCATCTGTTAAAACAGTTGCACTAGCAGGGATATTACCTGTATTTGTTACTGCAATCGTATAAGTAACAATATCACCAATTGCAGCTGTCGGTGTATTCACAGACTTAGTAGCGACAATAGTAGCGTTATTAATTTGAGTTGTTATTACGTTACTTAACGTATTGGCGGATGCTGGAGGTAAGTTAGGATCTACGACATACTGGTACGTTGTATTACTTTGGTTTGGGATTGGATTTGGATTCGGGATAGAATTTACTTGTACTTGGAATGAGATGATTGTATTTGCATTCGGATTTATTGGGTCGATTGCAATTCCGCTTGCTGGATTGACATTAGGCAGTGTATTCCCATTTACAGTAACACTATTAGGAATAAACGATGTCCCGTTTGGAATTACATCTGTAAATATTACATTTGATGCAAGTGTGTTCCCATTATTCGTTAAAGTAGTCGTGTACGTAATAATATCATTTACGTTAGCAAACTGTTTATCTGCAGATTTAGTAGCGGCAATTGAGGCGTTATTAATAGTTGTCTGTACAGTGTTAGAAGCAACCATCTGCATCACAGCAGGTTTGGATGGATCATACGTATATTGGAATGTTGTGCCTGATTGATTTGTAATTGGGTTTACAGCAGGGATAGTTGGTACAAAAACTTGAAATGCAACGGTGCGTGATGAATTCGCTCCTATCGTACCAATTGAAATGCCGGTGGCAGGATTTGCGTTAGCTACAGGGACATTATTAATCGTTACAGTATTAGGAATGAAGAGGGTACCCGCTGGAATGATATCTGTAAACGTTACATTAGCAGCAGGGATATTCCCGTTATTTGTTAAAATAGTTGCATATAGTATGACATCACCAACATCAGCGAAGTTTGTGCTTGTGAGTTTTGTAGCAACGATATTAGCAGTATTAATTTGTGTAGTTACTATATTGCTAGCAGCGTTTCTAACGAGAGCAGGTAAGTTTGGATCAGCGATAAAGCTATATTGAAGTGAAGCGCTGTTTTGAATTGGGTTTGGTGAAGGTAGCCCATTTGCACTTATTTGAAAAACAATCGTTGTAAAACCACCTGAAGGAATGGAGCCGACTTGAAGACCGGTACTAGGGTCTGCACCTTGTTGTAAAGTACCACCTATAAAAATACTATTTGGTACGATAGTGGAGCCATTAGGGATTATATCGGTAACAATAACATTATTTGCTGTAGTATTGCCAAGATTAGCTAAAGAAATTGTATATGTGATTGGTTGCCCGACGTCGGTGATAGTTAAATCTACTTCTTTGACAATAACAACATTTGCTAAATTAATTTGTGTACTTACAGTGTTACTTACAGATGTTTCTATAGTTGGTGGATCGCCCGGATTTAGAATAAAGCTATACTGTGTACTAGATGAATTTAATGTTGGATTTTGTGTTGGTAAAGAGGTGACGGTTACTTGATAAGAGACGGTAAGTGAACCGTTAGCAGCAATGGAAGGTAGTGGAACACCTATATTTGGATCTGCGTTATTTTGAAGTACACCATTAATAAGAAAAGTGTTTGGAATAAAGGTAGTACCGTCTGGATTCGTATCTACGAAAGTAGGGCTATCAGCAGAAACACTTCCTGCATTCGTCAAAGTAACAGTATAAGTTAATGTATCCCCTACGGTAGCGAACGCTCGATCCACTGTTTTGGCTGAAATGACATTTGCATCGTTTACTTGAGTAAATGTAGTAGTTGAAGTAGTGTTCTTACTTACAGGTAAAGCGTTTGGATCAACGATAAAGTTATAGGAGATGGAAGCGCTATTTGAAATAGGATTTGGATTTGGAATGCTAGTTATTACTACTTGGAATGAAGCTGTAATTGTAGTATTAGCATTGATGCTACCAATATTGATGCTAGCTGGTGTAACGCCTGGCTGAGTAACACTGTTAACTATAACGCTGTTTGGGATAAAGGCGGTTCCGTTCGCAATTGAATCAGATAGTAATATATTGTTCGCTGCAACATTTCCATCGTTAGTAAGAGCAAAGGTGTAAGTTAATACATCGCCAACTTCCGCAAACGTTTTATCTACAGATTTATTAACATGGAGATTTGCTAGTCTAATTGTTGATGTAACAGAATTAGAATTTGCTGTTTTTGAAGTCGGTGGCAAACTTGGATTTACAGTGTAAATATAAGAGGCGAAAGCGTTATTAATAATAGGGTTTTGGGCAGTAATGTTAATGACTGTTACTTGAAAGGATAAGGTAAAAGTAGCTCCACCAGGAATTGTGCCGATAGGTAAAGCAACGAGAGAATCTACATTCTGCAAAACTCCGTTTAGTGTTACAGTACCAAGAGTCAATATCGTACCGTTTGGAAGTGGATCTGTTAGTTGAACGTTATTAGCGGCTGCATTTCCACTGTTTGTAATAAGGATTGTATAACTTATCGTTTCGCCAATTGTGGCAAATTGTTTGTTAGTTGATTTTGTTAATGTTACATTCGCATTGTTAATTTGAGTGGAAACGAGATTAGAAGAAATGTTTTTTGTAACGGGAGATTGGCTAGGGTTGACGGTATATTGATAAGAAGCGCTTGATCCGTTAGATACGACATTTGACGCGGGTATTGTATTTACTACTACTTGAAATGCAATATTTTTTATTGTGCCGCTTGGGATGGATCCAATGTTCACGCCGGTAGCAGGGTTTGCGCCCACTTGTGTCGTGCCATCTATTGTTAAACTGTTTAGAACGAAAGTTGTTCCAGTAGGGATGACATCTGTAAAAATAACATTGTTCGCATTTGTATTACCTGTACCTGTAAAGGAAACGGTGTACGTTAGTGTATCACCAATATCTGCGAAATTTTTATCTACTGCTTTTGCCATTGTTACAGTCGCGTTATTCACTTGAGTAGATACGATATTGGTCGTATCAGTCCCACTTACTGCAGGTTGATTTGGTACAGGAATGTATTGATATGTTGTTGTTCCACTATTTAATATTGGGTTTGTTTGAGGGATAGAAGGAACGAGCACTTGGAATGAAATAGTAGTAGTGGAATTTGCGGCAATTGAACCAATTGTTATACCATTAGCGGGATTTACGCCAGCTTGAGTAACTCCGTTCACAGTTACACTCCCTGGAATGAAAGTAGTCCCGCTAGGAATCGGATCCGTATATATCACATTCGTTGCAGCGATATTTCCTATATTAGCTAAGGCAATACTGTAAGTTAATGTTTCACCAATATCGGTAAAAAGTTTGTTAACTGATTTTGTTCCATTAATATCTGCAAGGTTAATTTGTGTTCCAGCAGAGTTACTTGTTGCAAGACCATTAAAAGTTGTTCCTCCGGCGATTGGTGTATATTGAAATGTAATATTAGCAGTGTTAGAGATAGGGTTTTGACTTGGAAGAGAAACGACAGTAGCTTGGAAAGTTACTATACGAGAAGCACCATTATTAATTGTTCCAAGAGATATACCAGCCGCAGGATTTGCATTTGTTTGTGGTACGTTATCTACTGTTACAGTGCCGGGTATAAAAGAAGTACCATTAGGGAGACTATCTATAAAAATAGCGTTATTGGCAGGAAGAAGCCCGGTGTTAGGGATAGTAACTGTATAAGTGAGAATATCTCCAATTGCAGCAACACTTTTATTTACGCTTTTCGTTGCTTGTATATTAGGGGAGTTTATATTAATTTGTAAGCCGACTGTATTTAACATATATGCATCTCCGTTAGTAGTTAAACGGATTGCAGCGGATACTTGTGAGTTTGTTAAATAAGGAGAAATATCAATAGAAGTAATATCCCAGCCCTGTCTTCCTGCGGAAATGTTTGTACTTGTAGAAGCACTTTGATTTCGCGTTCCAAATGTCCCAGTTGTATCTAAGTTTCCTGCAGCATTATTAACTTGAGAACCAAAGAAATTATTTATAGCATTGTTTGGTCCAGATAAAGCATTTAATGAACTGAAATTTGGTCCAAATAAAGCTTGATCCCCGGTTAAATCTGCATCTCCTTCGGTAGAACTTAAAAATAATCTCCCGCTTACTGGTCCTCCTGAAGGTGTTAAAAATCCAGAAACAGATACATCGGCACTACCAGTTTCTGCAGAAACACGGTTACCAGCTACATAAATGGTTAAGTTTCTTGCTGGCAATGTCCCGTTTTGATAAGCGACGATAAGCGTCCATCCAGCCGAATTAATTGTTCCATTAGAAGCATCTATAGGATCTACAAGTCCAGGAACCGCTCCTGTAGTATAGGAACCAGCACCTCCCCCTTGAATAAGAGTTGTTACGTCTGCTGAACGAGTGTAAAAGCCAAATGTAATAGAGTTTGAAACGAAAGTTTGATTTGAAGCCGTAACAGCTGAAGGAGTAATCGAGTATGTTGAAATAGGTGTTGTAAAAGAAACTGGGTTTCCTAATACACTCGTAATGTTTTGATCACGAGATAAATAGTTTCCACCCCAAACGAGTTCTGCGTAAAGAATAGTACTACCAGCAGGGATATTTAAAATAGCGGTAGAACTATTTTGTGTATAGTTTAACGTTGTACCAGCAGGAAAAGTAGTTACTTGTAAAGCAGTATTCGTAGTTGCGAATGCACCAATTGCCCCGATTGTACCAGCACGGTTTTGATTACTAATTTTACTTAAGCCTAAAGTATTTCCTGTAATAGCGAGTGCGCCGTTAGTGGTGGTAGAAAATCGATTCGTAATGGGCATGTTGTCACCTCATTTACAATATAGTCTTGGTCAAAATAACATATGTGTGTGACAAATAAATGGAAACATGTACAAGTTGATTTCGTAATAATGATTTAAATGTCTAGATAAGGGGATGGAGTATGAGTGAATTAGAAATTAGGTTGGAGCGTCTTAGGGAAGAACAAATAGGCGATATTGTACCATTATCTTCTTATATTGGTTGGGATTATAACAGGGAAGAAGTTGAAACAATTTTTAACTCAGGTATTGTATACGGCGTATGGAATGAGAGAAAGGAACTTATTGCTAGCGCAGCAATAATATTATATGGGGAGGCGTTGGCATCTATCGGAATGGTAATTGTACATCCAGATTATAAGGGAAGAGGAATTGGAAAGATGATAACAGATTCATGTATTAAGAGTGTACTAGCTCATACTCCCATTATGTTGATTGCTACGGATGAGGGAAAGCCTTTATACGAAAAGTTAGGATTCAGGGAAGTAAGCTATGTTTCTAAATATATATGTAACTCGTACAATGCGAATAATCATTGTATAGAAAATGAAGATTATATGATGAATTATGAAGAGTGTGATTTAGAAAAAATAATAAAAATAGATGAAAATGCGTTTGGAACAAATCGAAAGGTGTTTTTAAAGAAAAGGATTATGCAAAGTGAACAATGCAATGTTGTGAAAGATAAGGAACAAAATGTACTAGGATATGGTTTGAGTATACAAACGCCAGAAAATAAAATAATAGGACCAGTCGTTGCTAAAAATAATGCGATGGCAATGAGAATAGTACATGATTTAGCAAGAGGGCATAATGGAAAATTAAGAATGGATGTACCAGAAGGAAAGAACGATTTTATGAAAGAATTAGAGATTGCTGGTTTTAAAAAGGTGAATACACCACCAATTATGATGAAAAATAGTAATCGGTTATTAAAAAGAAATGGTGAACTATATAGTATTGCAGCGCAAATTTTTGGATAAAAAAAGAATCCTTTTAAATGAAGGATTCTTTTTTTATCCCGCTATTTGCCGGGCAGTAAGACTCCCACCCAAAAAATTCAGCGGAAGCAAAGAAGTTAGGTGGGGGATCAACAAACCACCACTGATTAAAGTTTCACTTTATCCAATTTAATCACGATATTGGTCATGAGTTGGCTGAAAGAGGTCTTCCTCGATATCTCTCACCATAGAAAAATTATCAACGTTATAATGACCGTGTAAAGTTTTATTGTGATGACCAATAATTTGTTCTGCAGACAATACGTTAGAATCAGTTGTTGAATGCCCGTTTTTAATTAATGTAACGTCAAATCCTTGTACAGTTGCTGTCCTAACGGCAGTGTCGATACAATGTTCTGTTTTACATCCGCCTATAACAATATGATTAATGTTTTCTTCTTTTAAAAGTTCAAGTAAAGAAGTGCCGTAGAATGAATTGGTTGCTGCTTTATTAATAAGGATTGCAGATTGGGGTACTTGAATTTGATTATGTACTTCAAATCCTTCGCCACTACCAGAAGCAACATCGATATCTCTTACGAAAACAATAAGAGCATTTGAATCTATTGCTTTCTGCAGTGCTATATTTAGTGTAGATAATAGCTCGGTTTTACGAAAAACTGCATTTTCTTGCTCATTTCCATCAATTAATTCTTGTTGAGCGTCGATAATTAATAGTGCTTGTTTCATCGTGTCTCCCCTTTAATATGAAATAAGTTCCACTTTACATATTTCTTCAGATTGTTAGAAAATCCTCCATTGTAAGCGAAGTAGAAGATTGATTTACAAAGTTGTCAAAGAAATTTCATTCTCATAGTGTGTAAAAACATGTATGATAGGAGATGGAGAATTTTTGAGTAGGTGGGAATAACATGCAAACAGTAGAAGATTATCTTTCATTCTTACATACGAAAGGATTTAAATTATCAGAGGAAGCGCAAGGGTTTATTATGTTCGGACAAGGATATACTGGTGCGTCTGATGGGATTGTGAACGCAGCAATAGAAGCGACAATTAAACATCAATTGCAGTTTGATGGTAGTTATTTCGTTGCGTTATTAGAACGATTGAAAGAAGAAGAAATTACAGATAAAAAAAGCGCTAAGGCTTTTATGCGGAAGTTACAAGCGTAACTTCACGCAGCCTGCGCTTCTTTTTTTGTTTTGGAAGGTAATTCAACAAAAATCATGCCTAGGAAAATACATAGACATCCGATAATAGCAGAAATAGAAAGTTGTTCATTTGCAACGAGAACGCCTGTTAAGGCAGCAAAAACGGGCTCCATTGCGAAAATAATTGCTACTCTCGTTGGAGAAGTGTGTTTTTGTGCCGAGGTTTGAATGAAAAAAGCAATAGATGTTGCAAACAGGGCAGTTAGAAAGAGTGCGAATAAAAAGGATTGATTCGTCCATAGTGATACTGAAAATAACTTTTCCCAATCTTCAAACAAGAAAGCGCAAATAGAAGAAAATATACCAACAGCTAATACTTGAGATGTGCTTAATAATAAAGGTGATATTTTTTTAGAAAAGAAGCCGTTAATAAGAATATGGGCAGCGAAAGCGACTGCACAACCGAGAACAAGTATATCTCCTATATTTAATTGGAAAGAATCAGCAGCTGTTAATAAGTACAAACCTGTTGTAGCTACAGCAATACCAAGTACGATGAAAATGGTAGCTTTTTGTTTTAAAAAGATAAATGATAAGATTGGGACCATAACAATGCTTAGCCCAGTTAAGAAACCTGCTTTTGAAGATGTTGTATAGAGTAAGCCAAATGTTTGCAATAAATAACCGACAAATAAGAAAAAACCAACGATTATCCCTGCCGTGCTACTATGTTTTATATCTTGTTTTGAAGTTTTTTGTGAGAAAATAATTTGAACGAATAATAAAATAATTCCAGCGAATAAAAAGCGAATACCATTAAACGTAAATGGACCAACGAAAGACATAGCGTTTTGAACGACAACAAACGTAGCTCCCCAAATAAAAGAGACAAATAATAAAGCAAGAGGAGCAATCCACTCTTTTTTCACACTCATACCCCCGTTAATTTTGTAAGATAGCTTTTCTAGCTAATTCATCAGCTACTTTATTTTGACTACTTGGAATCCACTTAATAAAAAAGAGATCGAAGTTTTTTATGTACTGCAGCGCTTCATCTAAAAGAGGTGCAAATATTTTATTTTTTGCGTATTCCTTTTCAACAGCCCGTTCGACAAGCTGGGAATCTGTACGAAAAGAGACAGTGCTATAATTATGCTCGATGCAATATTTTAATGCTAGAAGTAAAGCGCGGTATTCTGCTTCATGATTGGACATTGTTCCAAGTGGTAATGATAATTGTACAGGTGGCTGAACGCCTTTAATAAACACTCCTGCACCAGAAGGACCAGGATTTCCTTTTGATGCACCATCAATATATACTTCAATCAAAATGAGAAACCTCCAAATTATAAGATTATCCCCTACTTAAATGCTTTTTGAAGTAGGGGATAGAGTAGTTATCCGATTGTGATGCTATAACGACATGTAAATGTTTCATTCGCTTGTAAAGATTGAATTCCCTTTTTGTCCTTGAAATCTTTTGCTGGATTTATTTCATCAGCGATTCCATACCAAGGTTCAATACATAAGAAAGGTGCGTTATCCCCTGGTGTCCATACGCCGACAAATGGGAAGCCATCAAATTCTACTTTTACAAATTTATTATGTTTATGAGAACGAATCGAAATTTCATTCGTATTCATATTTTCAAAAATAAGCGCATCATTTTTGAATAAATCATATGTAAGTGGCAATTCAGTTGTATTTTCAGCGATTAATTGCTTTTTGTTTGAAAGATAAGGTCCTTCTAATACGCTTGTTTCTAAGCGTTCCGAACCATTAAACGATAAATGATAATCTGTAAATGATTCACCGTCCAATAAAGGGAAGTTGAAGCCAGGATGTGCTCCGATTGAGAAGAACATCTCTTTTGAAGTAGGATTGTTTACTTCATATGTTATATGAACGCTTTGTCCATTTAGCTCATAAGAAACGAGTAATTCGAATTCGTATGGGTATTTTTTTAATGTTTCTTCATTACTAGTAACGATATAAGTGATTTTTGTTTCGCTTTGTTCTTTCACAGAGAAAGTAAGATCACGAGCGAAACCGTGTTGTGTTAATGAATATGGTTTACCGTCTACGTAGTATGTATTATCTACTAATCGGCCGACAATTGGGAACAAAATTGGTGCACGGCGTCCCCAATAAGTAGAATCACCTTGCCATAAATATTCTGTGTTGTCTTCTTTTAAGCGAACGCTCTGTAATTCTGCACCTTTGTCAGAAATGGAAACGATCACTTTTTCATTTTGAATTGTTGCTGTCATGAAGTGAAACCTCCTAAATCTTTCATATGTTTCATTATACGTTGTCTAAAAGGAAAAAGGTAGTTTATGATAGGAATCTATTGACGAAAGAGGGGCTACCACGTAAAATATAATCTTGTTGCTTAAAAAACGAATAACGTGGTTCGAAACCATCCCACGTAAAAAAACTAAGGAGATTTTGTCATGAATATTAGAACTTTAGTCGGTAATGGTATTTTAGCGGCATTATATATTGCTGTTTCTATGCTTATTCAGCCATTTGGCTTTACGAATGTACAATTTCGTATTTCAGAGATGTTTAATCATCTCGTTGTATTTAACAAGAAAGCAATTTACGGAAT
Organism: Bacillus sp. AF62; assembly: GCF_050312695.1. Lineage (NCBI taxonomy): Bacteria > Bacillati > Bacillota > Bacilli > Caryophanales > Bacillaceae > Bacillus > Bacillus sp. AF62. The sequence goes on from NZ_JBNPJZ010000045.1 coordinate 34,652, forward strand.
TGTATTAGGTGTATTTTTAACGAATCTCTTTTTCTCACCTATGATCGCTTACGATTTAGTATTTGGAGTAGGGCAATCTATTCTTGCGTTAGTTGCAACGATTATTTCTATGCGATTTATTAAAGGTGTTTGGGCTCGTATGATTTTTAATACAGTTATCTTTACAATTACAATGTTTATGATTGCAATTGAACTTCATCTTGCATTGGGTTTACCATTTATGTTGTCTTGGTTAACTTGTGCAATTGGTGAATTTGTTGTCATGGCGATTGGTATGCCTGTAATGTACTGGATTAATAAGCGAGTACAATTTGAAAGATTTATGTAATAGATGAAAGAGCTATTCCTATAGGGATAGCTCTTTTTGTATGTAATCATATTGAATATAATGCTGTGACTCTAGATAAAATATAATAAAATAAAGTGAGGCTTCAATTAGCCGGATATATATAAGAAGTCTTACATAAGGGGAATGTAGTATGAAATATAAAATTCATTGGTTGTATAAAACGAAGCGTGGATTGCAGACGGAATTAACAACAGAGTATATGAACATAGAAGAAGTACTTCAATTTGCAGAGGATTTTGAGAAAACAGGAAGAGCTAAGGAACTTTTATTTTACGATGAAATGGACGCAGAATGGTCATTAAAAGAGATGAAAAAGTTAAGTAAGCAAGTAGAGGAAGAGCCCCAAGAAATACTAGTTTATTTTGATGGGGGGTATGATGTGCAAACGAAAGAAGCTGGCGTTGGTATATGTGTGTATTATAAAAAAGGAAATACAAACTACCGCATTCGCCGCAATGCATATATAGAAGGTATATATGATAATAATGAAGCGGAATATGCATCATTATTATACGGTATGAATATACTCGAGGAACTAGGGATTAAGTATGAAGCAGTTACACTTCGCGGAGACTCACAAGTGGTACTGCAGCAATTAGCCGGAGAATGGCCTTGTTATGATGAGCATTTAAACCATTATTTAGATCAAATTGAACAAAAGGCGAAGCAAATGAAATTAAAACTTGTATGTGAACCGATATCTAGAAAACAAAATAAAGAAGCACATCAATTAGCAACGCAAGCATTAGAAGGGACAGTCATTGATAGTCATAAAGAAATAACCGAATAGAGAGGTGCAAAGGTGGATAAAAAGCAACTCATTACAGAGGTAAATGACTTATTAGAAACATATTGTGAAGGATGTTTCTTGCGAGAACATAATCGAAAGACAAATAGTAAATATTATGCTCATTCATTTTGTATAAGACAATGTACAGTTGGAGAAACATTGAAAAAGTATGGAGAACAGTTGTCATAAAAAAACATCCAGAGAAAATTCTCTGGATGTTTTTTAGTGCTTTGCTTCGTTTAATTGCTGCTCGCATTTGCTTAGTTTCTTTTCCTCGTTCATTAAAAATGGTTCATCTAAATCTACTGCAACAGATTTCATAATTTCAAGCTGTGAGCGAGCTGCTTCTACTGCAGTAGTAGCATGCTCTAATGTATCTGGATCCATTGAAATTGTTGCTGATCCTACCATTTTTTGTGCTGTTTCTACACGGAATTTTACTTCTTCAAAATCATTTACTTCTGATCCCATTGTTACTGCCTCCTTTGTATATTGCGCATTTCACATAGTTTTTGCTCTGTAAAACGGAAATATACAAAGGAATAATAAAGGAGGTTACCAAGTAAGGTAACCTCCTGTTATATGTTGGATTAAAGTTTTACTACGTTAGCAGCTTGAGGTCCGCGGTTACCTTCAGTAATGTCGAAAGATACTTCTTGACCTTCTTCTAAAGCTTTGTAGCCGTCTCCTTGAATAGCAGAGAAATGTACGAATACATCGTCAGCGCCTTCCATTTCGATAAATCCAAAACCTTTTTCGTTGTTAAACCATTTTACTTTTCCTTGCATGTTATAATTCCTCCTAAAAGCGTTTACTATTTTCATTTAGTGAAATTCATTTAAAAAATAATATAAACTAAAAATGCTATATTCTTGAATATTCTGCTAAATGATTAATTTAAATATACACGAATTGGGAGAATTTAGTCAAGTAAGCGATTTTATTTTTTGTATTTTTAAATAATTTTTCAGTCAAATTTTTAAATAGGTATAGGACAGGCCGAGTATGTAATATTCTTAATTGAATGCTATACATAATGAGGTGAAAGAATGAATAAGTCTTATTTATTAGATAATGAAGGAATAAGAACGAGAACCGACATACCGGATTGGGTTGCAAAAGAATTTGAGATTTTTTCAAGTGTCGTGTTAGAACCAACTTTTCCATGTTATTTCGGTTTAACAGCTTTGAAAAAGAATGAACTTCGTTATTCATTTCTTTCTCATAATGATTGGAGTCATTTGCCGCATACAATGTTATCTTTTTTAGAGTTAATGAAAGAGAGGCCGATTGTAAGAAGGGGCTTTTTCCTTTTTATAGAACCGGAATGTGAAGAACAATCACTCGAATATTACCGCGATTATTTTTGGAAAGTGCTACAGTATTTGCATGAAAACGATGATCAAGCATGGCCAAAGCAAATTCCTGAAGAGCCAGACCATTATTTATGGGAATTTTCATTTGGTGGTGAGCCAATATTCGCATTTGGAAATGCGCCAGCTTATAAACAACGAAAAACTAGACATTTAGGGAATGCTCTCGTTATTGGGTTTCAGCCACGCACTATTTTTGATGGATTAGAGGGAGATCGTCCTAAAGGAGCATATTCAAGACAAATGGTCCGTGAGCGAGTTGAAAAGTGGGATCAATTGCCGAAACATCCTAACATTAGTCATTATGGTGACCCAGAGCATCGTGAATGGAAACAATATTTCATAGGAGACGATGTAGAACCAATAAAAGGGAAATGCCCGTTTCTTCATAAGATAAAAAAGTAAGAGCCATCACCTAGATGGCTCTTTTGTATATTTTGGATAAAAAAGGGTATTTTATTATGAAAGCTAGTCTATTTTTTCAAATTATATCATTAACTAGTAATAAAGAGAGTAGAAAGGATAGAGCGATGTTTGGAGCAATTATACAGCAAATCGTATTAGGTATTTCATTAGCTGCACCAGTAGGGCCGATTAATATTGAAATGTTAAAACGAGGAATTGAACGTGGGTTTTGGCATGCTTGGGTTGTTGGAATTGGTGGAATGACTGCAGATGTTTTATTTATGTTACTCATTTATTTCGGTTTATCTTCTGTGTTTATGTATACATATGTACAAGCCTTCATGTATTGCACGGGTTTTTTCTTGTTATTTTATTTAGGATTTCAAAGTGTAAAACAAGGAATTTTCCACTCGAATATGGAATATAAAAAAGAAGAGGTAGGTGGCCTTAAACAATCGTTTATGGCAGGATTTTTAATTGCGATATCCAATCCATTAAATCTTGTTTTTTGGTTTGGTATATACGGAAGTACACTTAGCTCATTACTTACGAAGGTAACGAAACAAGAAGCTTTTTTGTACAGTCTTTGCATTATTGCTGGCATTATTTTATGGAATTTAAATATTGCTTTTTCTGTACATTTTGGAAGAACTTTATTAAAACCAAAAGCACTTGGCTACATAACAGCTGGAGCAGGTATTATTTTAGTAGGTTACTCTATACATTTTGCATACAAAGCTTTACAGTTGTTCACATAAGATTGAAGGGGAGATTTTTATGTATCGAACCACTATTGACGGAAAAGAAATTATCATTACGTTAGCGCCAAAAATCCGAAAAGAAATTACTGATAGAAATCCACTATATGAAGCGGTATTTCATAATGCTGCAAGATTGCTACAAACAAAGCAACCGACGTTTGCAGTAAATCATGAAATATTTGGTCTCATTATTGGAGAAGTGCAAAGAGGAGAAGTAACAGTGTTTGCAGTGGAACATATTATTCCGAAGCAAAATATATTTGGACCAAATAATTTTTTCTCGACAATAGAACAGCAGGCAAATTTGTAAAGTGAATAGAATAAGAATAGAAAAGAAATAGTCGTAACGATATGTTGCGGCTGTTTTTTGGGAAAAGGGGGAAACAAGATGAAGAAAGTGGGGAAAGAGTTCTTTTTACAACATGATATCGTTATTATGTATAGCATTCTATTTATTTTCATTATTATTTTAAAAATGCAATTTTTCTCTTGGATTGGCATGTTAGCATGTATGTTTGGGATTGTTTTCTATACACTTAATGAATATATGACACATCGTTTTTTATTCCATATAAAGCCACCTAAAAACACATTTCTATTAAAAATGTTAAGAAGATTACATTATGATCACCACGTATATCCAGAGGATTTAAAACTTTTGTTTTTACCTGTATGGTTTAGTATACCTAGTTTTACTATTTATTTGCTTATAGCATATGGTATTACAAAAAGTGTTACTATTACACTTTCATTTGGAATCGGAATGATTATCATGCTGCTCGTTTACGAATGGAAACATTATATTGCCCATAGACCGATTCGTCCCGTCACTAAGTTTGGAAGATGGCTAAAAAAACAACATATATTACACCATTATAAAAACGAAAAGTTTTGGTTCGGTGTTTCAAATCCAGTATTCGATTTTATATTTGGAACACTTAAAGACGGAAAAGATGTTGAGTTAAGCGAAACAGCTCGTAATTTGGAAAAGGAAAAAAAGACAAAAGTAGTGCGTTAAGCACTGCTTTTGTCTTAATGAAGAAAAAAAGTAAGGTGTCACTTTATTTTGAAAAAGTATATTAAAAATTTGGGGGAAATTGCCGAAAAATGTCTATCGAAAAATCTTTGCATGAATGTATGGATTGTCTAAAATGAGTATAAGTTTCTGAATATTTATAAAATTTAGTCTTTAGGTATGCAAGGGGGAAGTGTATTTCAAGTAAGAGAGGGGATCGGTTAATGAAACGAGATGATACGTCAGCACGTAAGTTGCAAAATGAGGTGAATTATACAGAGGTTGTTCAGTCGGAAGAATTTCAATTGTTATTAAATACGAAAAAGAAGTTTATCATTCCAATGAGTATTTTCTTTTTTAGTTTTTTTATCGCATTACCTATTTTAACGTCGTATTCAAAGGTGCTTAATACACCTGCATTTGGTGACGTTACATGGGCGTGGGTATTTGCTTTTTCCCAATTTCTTATGACATGGGCACTATGTATGATTTATAGCAAAAAAGCAGAGTCATTTGATGAAATCTCCCAAAAAATTCTGCAAGATATGCAAAAAAGGAGGGGCTGAACTTGAATACTACTGCATTTGCACTATTTTTAATTATTGTTCTTGGTACGCTCGTCATAACATATTTTGCATCGAAAAAAACGAAAAATGCGAGTGAATTTTATACGGCCGGAGGGGGATTAACTGGTTGGCAAAATGGTTTGGCCATCGCTGGAGATTACATGTCTGCTGCTTCATTTCTTGGTATAGCCGGAGCAATCGCATTAACTGGGTTTGATGGATTCTTTTATAGTATCGGTTTTTTAGTTGCTTATTTAGTTGTACTGTATCTTGTGGCAGAACCGCTTAGAAATTTAGGAAAGTACACTTTGGCGGATATGATTGCAGCACGCTTTGATGCGAAAAAAGTTCGCGGAGTTGCAGCTCTTAATACGATGACGATTTCTATCTTTTATATGATTGCACAATTAGTTGGCGCGGGTGCACTTATTAAATTATTATTAGGGATTGAATATACGACATCTGTATTAATCGTTGGAACACTTATGACGGTGTATGTTATTTTTGGAGGTATGACAGCAACGAGCTGGGTACAAATCGTAAAGGCTGTATTACTTATGGCTGGTACGTTTATTATTTCTGTTATCGTTTTCGCAAAATTCAACTTCAGCGTGACTGAAATGTTCGCTCAAATGAAAACAGCTACACCTTTAAAAGATTCATTTTTAAATCCAGGTGTAAAGTATAAGGATGGTCTTGATACACTTTCTTTAAATTTAGGGCTAGTACTTGGTACAGCTGGATTACCACATATACTTGTCCGATTTTTTACAGTACGTGATGCAAAAACTGCACGTCAATCTGTCGTATATGCGACGTGGTTAATTGGTGCATTTTATATTATGACGATTTTCTTAGGATTTGGTGCGGCAGCGTTTGTAGGAAATGAAGCGATTATTAAAGCAAACCCAGCTGGTAATATGGCGGCACCTTTATTAGCCAAAGCGTTAGGTGGAGACTTCTTATTTGCTTTCGTATCAGCAATTGCTTTTGCAACGATTTTGGCTGTAGTGGCAGGTCTTGTATTAACAGCAGCATCAGCATTCGCTCATGATTTTTATAATGAAATCATTCGTAAAGGAAAATCAACGGAAAAAGAGCAAGTATCCATGGCTCGTTATGCATCTATTGGAGTAGCGATACTATCTATCATACTTGCATTATTTGCCCAAACATTAAACGTAGCATTTTTAGTATCATTAGCATTTGCAGTTGCAGCGAGTGCAAATCTACCAGTAATTTTATTTACAATATATTGGAAGCGTTTTAATACAACGGGTGCTATTTCGGGTATGATTGTAGGTCTCGTATCAGCAATTGTTCTCGTAGCGTTGAGTCCGAATGTTTGGAACCCTGTAGCTGGAAAAGCTATTTTTGTTGGGGAAGCGTTATTCCCATATACGACACCAGGAATTATTTCAATTCCACTCGGATTTCTTGCAGCATATTTAGGAACGGTTTTATCTAGTAAGAAAGAAGATGAAGCGAAATTTGATGAAATTCTAGTGAAATCTAATACTGGTCATGGCATTAGCGATGCGTCTTCACATTAAATAAAAGAGGAGCTTTTCGATAGATAAGAAAAGCTCTTTTTTCTTTTGTCATTTTCTTGTAAATATTACTGATTTGTAAGTAGGATTTGTCTTAATTTTGTGGAATGAAAATAGCAGGGAGAAATTTAAGTCATCATGGCACCAGCGCAGCTTTTGTGAAAAATAAGTTGTTATGGAAGGTGGAAGTAATGATGAAAACGAAGCAAACTGATGAATTATTAGCAAAAGATGAGCAATATGTTTGGCACGGAATGCGTCCTTTTAGTCCAAATAGTACAATGGTAGGGGCAAAAGCTGAAGGGTGCTGGGTTGAAGATATACAAGGAAAAAGATATTTAGATGGTATGAGTGGCCTTTGGTGTGTGAATAGTGGATATGGAAGAAAAGAGCTCGCAGAAGCGGCTTATAAGCAATTACAAACATTATCATACTTTCCAATGTCACAATCCCATGAGCCAGCTATAAAGCTTGCTGAAAAGTTAAATGAGTGGCTTGGGGGAGAGTATGTTATTTTCTTCTCAAATAGTGGTTCAGAAGCGAACGAAACAGCTTTTAAAATAGCAAGACAATACTATGCTCAAAAAGGTGAACCACATCGTTATAAATTTATGTCACGTTACCGTGGGTATCACGGGAATACAATGGCGACAATGGCAGCGACGGGACAAGCGCAGCGTAGATATCAATATGAGCCGTTTGCTTCAGGTTTTTTACATGTAACACCACCGGATTGTTACCGTATGCCTGAAATTGAAGGACAGCATATTTATGATGTAGAATGTGTGAAAGAAGTCGATCGTGTTATGACGTGGGAATTAAGTGAAACAATTGCTGCGTTTATTATGGAACCTATTATTACAGGCGGGGGCATATTAATGCCACCACAAGACTATATGAAAGCTGTTCATGAGACGTGTCAAAAACACGGTGCCTTGCTTATTAGTGATGAAGTGATTTGCGGTTTTGGACGTACAGGAAAAGCATTCGGATTTATGAATTATGATGTGAAGCCAGATATTATTACAATGGCAAAAGGTATTACGAGCGCATATTTACCATTATCTGCAACAGCTGTGAAAAAAGAAATATATGAGGCTTTTAAAGGTAAAGGAGAATATGAATTTTTCCGCCATATTAATACATTTGGTGGAAATCCAGCAGCTTGTGCATTAGCACTTAAAAATTTAGAGATTATGGAAAATGAAAATTTAATTGAGCGATCTGCACAAATGGGTTCCCTTTTATTAGAGCAACTAAAAGATGAAATTGGGGAACATCCACTTGTTGGGAATATTAGAGGAAAAGGTCTATTAGTTGGGATTGAATTAGTAAATGATAAAGAGACGAAAGAGCCAATTGATAATGATAAAATAGCAAGTGTTGTAAATGCTTGTAAAGAAAAGGGCTTAATTATAGGACGAAACGGTATGACAACAGCAGGATATAATAACGTTTTAACATTAGCGCCGCCTCTTGTTATTTCAAGTGAAGAGATTGCTTTCGTTGTTGGAACGTTGAAGACAGCGATGGAGCGTATTTAATAAATAGAGAGAGGAGCGAGCTGTAATATAAGGCTCGCTCTTGTTTAGTAGGAGGGGACTTTTAATGGAGAAATATGATCCTAACAAACATTATCACATCGGATATTATGAAGACGGATATGATTTAGAAGTGACGGCGTACAAAAGAATAAATGAACCAGTTTGGGATGCTTATATTCCGCACTATGAGGCAGACGATTTTTATAAGAAAGTGGAGGGAATGAAGCTAGGTAAATATATAGATGATTATGGCATTATGGTGTATTCATTTGGGAATGATATTGATGATGAAGCACGAATTATTTTTGAAAAATGGTTAAAAAAGAACGGGATTGTTTAAAGATAAAACAAAAAGGAGATTGCTATCTTATAAAATAGCAATCTTCTTTTATTATAGTAAATTTATTTACTTGCTTTCATTGCTTTATCTTTTGCACCAAAAGTGTATTTTAACATTGGTGGTGTAATCATTGTAGTTAAAATAACGACAATAACGATTGCTGTAAAGTAATCTTGTGCCAATAGACCTGAAGAAAGTCCTGTTCCTGCGATGATAAGTGCAACTTCACCACGAGAAACCATTCCAGCACCGATAATTGCAGAAGACTTAGCGTCAAATCCAGTCATTCGTGCACCGAATCCACAGCCGATTAATTTCGTTAATACAGCGATAACAGTTAATGCTAAGATGAACCAAATTTGATTGCCGATACCGTCAAATGTAATATTCATACCGATACTAACGAAGAATACGGGAACGAACATAGCGTAAGCAATTGGTTCTACTTTCTTTTCTACTTCATGTTTGTAGTTTGTTTGAGAAATTGCAATACCAGCAGCGAAAGCACCGATAATACCAGCAATTCCTAATAATTCGCCGAAATATGCGAATGAGAAACAGATGATAAGAGCCGCGCTCACGATAGACTCAGATACGCGCAGTGGTGATAACCAGCGCATAATCGTAGGAACACCTTTCCATCCGATTAAAATAATAGAAGCGAAGAATACTACTTTCTTCAAGATAACCATTGTTAAGTTAACATCATCAGTACCTAAGAAGCTCATTGCAAATGCTAATAAAATAACAACAAGAATATCATCAAATACAGCGGCTCCAAGCATCGTCGTACTTTCACGTGTTTTCATTTTACCTAAATCACGAAGTGTTTGTACGGAAATACTAACACTTGTCGCACATAGAAGTAATCCTAAGAATACAGCGTTTCCTTGTTCCATTCCCATCACAAGACCGGAAATGTAACCACCTACGAATGGAAGAATGATACCTCCGAGTGCAACTGCTAAAGAAGAATTACGATTTGCGTTTAATTCTTCTAAGTCTGTTTCAAGTCCAGCCATAAACATTAAAAGAATAACTCCGACATTACTTAATTGAGTTAGAAGCTCTGAATTTTCAATCCAACCTAATACAGCTGGACCGATAACGATACCGACAATTAATTTACCTAGTACAGAAGGTTGACCTAATCTAACACTAAGATCACCAGCAAGCTTTGTACTTAATAAAATAAGTGCAATTTGAAAGAAAAATTCGAATTCCATCCGATCCTCTCCTCGTCATTTTTAATTTTATCATACGATTTCTCGGAATTTGCCTAATGAAAATATGTAAAACCCATTAAACAAAAGGGTCTTATTACAAGTTCTTTTGAACTCGTAATTTGAACCTGTAATTAATATATAATAAAATTTATTAAAAATCAATGAAAAAATAGCAGATTTTCATGATGGAATTTGATTTAGGTATGAAGGGAATGGCTATATAATAAGAAGAAATAAGGCAATATTTTTAATGAATTGGAGAAGGAAACATGTTATTAAATAAACGCTTTACAATTGGAGAAATGGCAAAAATGCATAATATCGCAGAATCTACATTGAGGTATTATGATGAAAAAGGAATTTTTCATCCGTCCATTGTTGATCCTCAAACGAATTATCGTTATTATACAATCGATCAATTTTCACTGTTAGATACGATTAAATTTTTACGCCAGTTAAATATTCCGTTAAAGGAAATTAAGAAATATATTGATGAAAGAAATCCAACATACGCACTCAATTTACTGGAAAAACAACAAGAAATGATGCTGAAGAAACAAAGAGAAATTGAATATGCCTTAGCAAAAATGGAACATAGAATTCATTTAATTAAGGAAGCAACAAAAGCAAAAGCTGAACAAATGGTAATTAAAGAGATTCCGCAGCGGAAAATTACAGCAATTGCGGTTGCTCCAAATACGACGGATGATATGTTTGAGTACTACATCCATTCGTTGCAAAAAAATATGAGGCAAATGGATGATAGTTTATTTTCTGGAGATATTGGTGTAACTGTTGCGAAAAAAGGATTAATGCAAAATGAGTTTCAAGCATATAGTAGTGTTTTCATTCTTTTGGATTACATGCCCTTTCAAGTGAATAGTTCAGATGAAATTAAAGCAGGTATATTTGCCTGTGTATATCACCACGGGCCATATGAAGAAACTGATGAAACATATAAGAAATTAATAAAATATATTGATCAAGAAGGATATGAAATAGATGGAGATTCGATTGAGATTGCATTAATTGATTGGTCTGTAACAGAAAATCCAGAGGAGCAAGTAACAGAAATTCAAATTCCTATAATGAAAAAACAAAGCAATAAGTTATAGGACTCGTATAATTACAAATGAGCATCAAACGCAATAATTAAGTTACCTATTTTTTAATTCACTATTGACCTTCAAGTTACTTGAAGGTTTAAACTGAGGAAAGAGAGTTGAAAAAAGGAGCATATTAGAGTATGGAAGCAACAGAAAAATTAAGAGAAAAACCCATAAAAAGTTTATTTATTTCTTATTTAATACCAGCTGTTCTAGGAATGGTATTAATGTCAGTTAATATTGTAATTGATGCGGTCATGATTAGTAGAGGAGTTGGGGCGAACGGTTTAGCAGGAGTAAACGTGGCTATTCCAGCGTTTTCGATTTTTTTCTCTATTTCATTATGGATCGGAATGGGCGGGGCAACGTTATATTCCATTGCATTAGGTGAAAATAAACGAGAAAGAGCAAGGTCTATTTTTACTCAATCCATGACGGTAGCAGTTGTTATCGTAGGTGTTTTAGCGGCTATTTGTTTATGGAGAATAGAAGATTTAGCGTACTTATTTGGTGCAAATGAAGTGATTTTACCATATGCGTTAGACTATTTACACGTATTATTAACATTTGGAATGATATACGTTTTAGAAAATATTTTAAGTACATTTATACGAAATGATGGAAATCCTAATTTAGCAATGGCAGGTCTTGTTGTAACGGCTGTATTAAATATAGTATTTGACTATATCTTTATTTTTATCTTTGGATGGGGGGTAACAGGTGCTGCTTCAGCGACTATTCTTTCGGCAGCGATTGGTTTCCTTGTATTATTAACTCATTTCTTTAGAAAAAGTAGTATTTTAAAATGGACGAAATTCCATTTTGAATGGGATACTGTCAAACAAATTATGGTGATTGGTTTCCCAAGTTTTACAGCAGAAAGTACGGTTGCAATCGTAACGATTGGTTTTAATATCGCATTCGTCCAATATGCAGGAGAAGTAGGAGTAGCTTCCTATGCGATGGTGAATAGTATTCATGCAATGGCATTACTATTATTCTTCGGTGTAGGTGCTGCATTGCAACCGATTGCTAGTTTCCATTACGGGGCAAACTTATCAGAAAGATTGCGTGAAGGATTGCAGTTTGCTGTGAAAATTGCTGTTGTACTTGGGGGCATTGCGATAATTGTCGGATTATTCTTCGGGAAATATATCATTGGTCTATTTGATGTCCAATCTCCAGAATTATTGGAGTTAACATTAACGGGTATTAGCTTATTCTTTATTCAATACGTATTTTTAGGCTATAACATTGTGTATGGAGAGTACTTCCAATCAGTGCGACAAACGAAGAAATCAGTACTGATTATAATGAGCCGAGGGTTACTATTTATCATTCCATTGTTATGGATTATGCCGAAATTATTTGGGATAAACGGAATTTGGCTCGTTATGCCAGTTGCTGAAGTAATGACAGCAATTATCGTATTTACGATGAATCGTATGAAACATCCTGTTCCATTAAATATGGCAGGAGAGAAAGAAGCGATATGATGAAGAAAATCCCCTTAAGCAATTAAGGGGATTTTTTTATTCCTTTAAACTAATCGCAAAAGATCCATCCGTTTCTTGAACAGAAGCGAAAGCAACGTTTTTAATATTTGTAATTCCTTTTTCTTTTAATTCTTTATATAACCATTTTTCATCTTTATGGATTAACTTTAAGTTATCGTATTGAATTTGTGAATCGACGATAAGTGCAATTGGTAATCCAGCATACTTAACATCTATGTTTAAATCTTTTGGAGTTAATGGTACAAGTTCTCTTTTTGGTAAAATACTAATAGCTCCGTTCGCTTCTAAAATGGCGTATTCAATTTCATGAACACTCGGATATCCTGCAACGCGAAGATTAGAAAGTAGTTCGGCAATGGGATATCTACTTTTTTGTAAGTTCTCAAAAATAATATCACCATGTTTAATTAAAATGATAGGGTGTCCGAGAATAAAACGATTTAGTTTGTTGAATAGGCTTAATTTTGTAAGGAGTAAATGTAAACATGTAATAACAACCATACCAAGAAATGCTTGTAAAGCACCAGAGACGGGTATGGCCTGGAAAGCTAAATAAGATAAAAAGATTATAGCCCCAAAATCATGAGGAGTTAGTTGTGCTAACGCGGATTTACCGAGTAACTTAAGCGATAGTAAAAATAAGATGAAAAAGAACGACACGTTACATAAAAAGAGAAGCAATAGAGACACTCCTTGGTGTAAAGTTGTACTTACTATTCCCGAAAGTAATATAAATATTACCTTTCAGAGGATAATTTAGGGTTTATTGGAATTTGTCTGTATACAAACAAATAAATGGATATTATCATGAAGGAAGTAAAAGAAAATAGGAGTATATGAGTATGAGAAAGAAGAAAATAATAAAGTGTATTTTAGTTGTTATAATGATTTGCGCCGTATATGCGGGGTTTTTACAATATCACATTTATAAGCATGGACATATGAATGCAAGTGAAGATGCTGAGTACATAATTGTACTAGGATCGAAAGTAAATGGAACGAAACCATCTTATTCATTGCAATATCGTATTGATAAAGCAGCTGAATATTTAAAATCACATGAGAAAACAATCGCTATCGTATCTGGAGGACAAGGAAAAGGTGAAGACATTTCAGAAGCATTAGCAATGAAACAAGGACTAATAAAACAAAACATCGCAGAAGACCGTATTATAATGGAGGACAAATCTACGAGTACAGATGAGAATATTACATTCTCAAAACCGTTAATTCCAGCCGATATGAAAAAAGGTATGATCGTAACAAACGATTTTCATATGTTTAGAGCGAAAAAAATAGCTGCCAAACAAGGTTTACAATTAGAAGGTCTTCCGGCAAAAACACCGAGACCAATCATCATTCCATCGAATGTACGAGAATATTTAGCCATTACACAGTATTGGTTTATGAATCGAATATAGTGAAAGTGATCCCGTCTGAAACTTCAGACGGGATTTAATTTGAGGAAAATCTTACAAATATGTCACGTTAGTGAAAGGTAAAGCGATAGTTTCTAGAATGATTTCCTGACATAATGAAAGTAACAAAAACTATTTAGAGGTGAATCGGATGAAAGGAAATAATATTTTATCTTCGTTATGTTACTTTAGTATCTTTTTTGCACCATTTTTACTACCAATTATCGTGTACTTTGTTGCAGAAGATGAAGTGAAGTATCACGCGAAAAAAGCATTTTGGTCACATGTTTTCCCATACGCAATCTTATTTGGAGGACTAGCAGTATCAGGAATGTACGGTTTAGGTTTCAATCAATCTGACGGTGCTGGAATTGGAATGATTATCACATATACAGTGTTCATTCTTGTAGGAATTTACTACTTCATTTGGAATATCGTAAAAGGTATTAAAGTCTTGAAAACGGCGTAATAAGACAAGAAAAAATTTCATTTAAATTACCGTTAATATAATTTCATTTACCGTATTCATAGACGTTTTAAAAAAAGAGCAATTCAAAAAGAATTGCTCTTTTTTTGCTTATAAGTTGTGAATATTGAAAAAGATGTGTTAATTTTTCATTATGAAGAGAAAAAGGAGTGATTTTCATGAATGAGATAATACATAAGATAGAGCAACACGTTTCAGTTCGTAAATATAAAGAAGAATCAATTCCGAAAGATGTAGTAGAAAAAATGGTGCACGCTGCACAGCATGCGGCTTCATCACATTTTGTACAGGCGTATTCTGTCATATATGTAACAAATCAGGAATTAAAGGCTAAATTAGCAGAGTTATCCGGAAATCGCCATGTGAAAGACTGCGCAGCATTCTTTGTTTGTTGTGCAGATTTAAAACGACTTGAAATTGCATGTGAAAAACATGGTACAGAGATAAAGCATGAAGGGGTGGAAGACTTTATCGTTGCGACGGTAGATGCTTCACTTTTTGCGCAAAACTTAGCGTTAGCAGCAGAGTCATTAGGATACGGTATTTGTTATATTGGTGGTATTCGTAATAATTCGAGAGAAGTGAGCGAATTGCTTCATTTACCAGATAAAGTATATCCTGTATTCGGAATGACAGTCGGTGTACCAGATGAAGAACATGGAGTTAAACCACGCTTACCGGTAGCAGCGGTTCTTCATGAAAATGGATATGATGAAAAGAAATATGATGAATTATTAAATGAATATGATGAAACGATGAACTCGTATTACAAAGAAAGATCATCAAACAAGAAAAGCGTAACATGGACGGAATCAATGAGTTCGTTTATGTCTAAAGAAAAAAGAATGCATATGAAAGAGTTTTTAAGTGAAAAAGGATTAAATAAGAAGTGAGTAAAAGGGCAAACCTGAATGCGGGTTTGCTTTTTTTGAAAGGAGAAATACCTAAGATCAGAAAGTTGTCTATTCTTTCTGATCTTAGGTATTTCGTTTGTTATCATATACATAGAAATAAAAGTTAATAAATTTTTACAAAAGTGATAGAAAATGAGAATGAAATACCAATAGTAAGTAAAGGCAGCTGCTAAAGGGGAACTGAGGAAGGAAGATGCATATGATTTTCGATTCTGAAGAGGATTTAATTATAGCTATGAAAAAACATGATCAAGATGCTTTGAAAGAAGTGATTGATCAATATGGAAAATTAATTTTATACATTATTCATAAATCATTAAGTACCCCTACTGAAAAACAATATGTGGATGATTGTTATAACGATGTATTTACTGTTATTTGGTTTAATATCGACCAATTTGATACAGAAAAGGGAAACTTAAAATCTTGGATGATTGGTATTACTAAATTGAAGGCATTGGAATATAAAAAGAAAGTATATAAAGAGAATAAAATCGATAAGGACGTAGAAATAGATACAAGTGTCCATGATAGGTATGAAATAGAACAAGAAGAAGAGATTATGGAAATTGTTCAAGATTTAAATAAGAAAGATCGATATATCTTTTTAAAGAGGTATATTGATGGGTATTCCATTGACGATATTGCAAAAGAATTAAAAGTAACGGCAGATTATATATACAATCGAATTTCTCGTGGGAAGAAAAAACTTCAAAAACTGTGGAAAGGGAGTGTGTAATATGGATAAAAGATTATTATCGATGTTAAATGAGCTCCAATATTCAGAGGAAGAAATTACACGTTTAGAGAAAGAAGCGAATGAATCTATAAATATAGATAAGTATTATGTGAAAAACGGGGAGTTATTGAAGAAATTAACGGTGCAAATGTTGGAAGAATCAGTTCGGAAAGAGTTGCAAGAAGGAGAGGAAATACAATGTGAAATATTAGTGGAAGAAGGAAGTCTTGTAAATTCTAAAGTTATACCTAATATATTAACCACAGGTGCTACATTTTATTATTACATTGTTTTAACTAATACAAGGTTACAAATTATAGCGTTAGATTGTTATTTTAAAAAGTTAAATGAATACAGTGTATTAGTAAACTCAATTCAAGCAGTTTCGCAACATAAAAAAATGAAAAATGTATATGGAATTAAAATAAATAACAATTGAGGGTGTTGCAAAACTAAAATAAATATGCAATGTTATGAATCAGAAAAACTAGCTGAACATGCAATAGATAGC
>NZ_JBNPJZ010000055.1:0-50584 GCF_050312695.1 Bacillus sp. AF62
GCTATCTATTGCATGTTCAGCTAGTTTTTCTGATTCATAACATTGCATATTTATTTTAGTTTTGCAACACCCTCATAAATAATTAAAGTTAGTAAAATGATGAAAGTTATATGTGAGAAAAGAGGGTTTTTAGTGAAAATGAATAGAAGAAAACTAGTTTCAAGTATTTCAATGGCTATGTTATTAGTTGGTGTAATTGCATTCATATTTATGAATAAAGAATCTAAAATTAAAGGTTTTCCAGTACCAATGTCAGCAATTCATATTAACGATGATAAGGAAGAGGACTATCAATATATAAGTGTAATGCCAATTACAAAGGCGAGTGGATGGGAGAACTTAGGGGAAAACGGGCATACTGTTAGTTTTAAAAAAGGGGAGCGGAAGGTAGCAGTAGTACATTATCCAGGAGACATTACGTATTATTTATTTGAAAAATAATTGATGATAAAAGGGATAGGGAGTAGATGATAATGTAAGATTGTTTACTTTCTATCTTTTTTGGATTTTAATTCTGAATTGTTTGAATTAAAATTATTATGCGTATAGAATAAAATAATATGTTTTATTGAATGATATAGATAATAAGTAATATATAATAATGTTATGTAAACTATAAACAGGGGAAGAAAGCAAATCAAGAGATTTTAATTTTTATATTTTAGATGTATTTTTACACGGTAAGTATTCCAATAATCAACTTACAACATTTACGGAGGGCATCAAACTTTGAATAAGTAATGGAGTTGATAACAAAATAAATTAACGTTTGTGTATATGGAAAAATAGAAAGTATGGCGAGTGGGAAATGTATCGGATCATAAGGGGGAATTAAAAATGTTACTAAAAACAATCTACTGTAAGGTGGAAGAAGAGAAAAAGGAATTGTTTTCAAATGCGCAAGAAAAATGGCGTGATATACAGCACCTAGATGGTTTTCATGGACAATTTGGTGGATGGAATGAAGATGAGGCATGTGTATTTACTTTATGGGAAGATAGAAGTGTATATCAATCATTTATGAATGGTGCTCACGATACAATTTATTTAAATAGTAATCAAGAGGATACGTTTCTTTCATGTGAAATTGAATTATTTCAAACGTTGTATGATATAACTGATATGCATTTGAAAGACGTTGTAATAGAGGGAGCATTCGTAAGAGTTGCTATATGTGATGTAAAATTGGAAAAGGAAAAGCATTTTTTACATAAGCAAGAAACAATTTGGAATAAAGGAATGGAAAAAGCAAAAGGAATGCTAGGTGGGGTAGTTGGGAAGTCTTTAAAAAATGAAAATCGTTACATAGTGTTAACGTATTGGAAAGATGAAATAGCGCACCAACATTATGTGGAAGAGATTTTCCCAGATTTATATAAATTAGCTAATATTCATGAAGATATAGAAAAGATACAAGGAAAACAAGCTGTATGTAAGGAAGAATGGCTTGTATATTAAACGCTGAAAAAGTGCATAAATGATTGTATAATAACGATATTTTCTTATAAACAAGCAATTAATAGAAGACGTTATATACCCTTTCATGTTAATATATTTAAGTTATAATAGGAGGCTTACCCTTTTGTATTGTACGGTAGAAGCAGTGTGAGCTTGAAATTTTTTTTAGAAAAGGATGTGCCTAATTTGCGTATTAATAAATTTATTAGTGAAGCTGGAAAAGCGTCTCGACGTGGAGCGGATAAACTAATTAATGAGAGAAGAGTAATTATTAACGGTAAGGTTGCAAAAATTGGTGACCAAGTAAATCCAGGTGATGATGTACGAGTAAATGGAGAGCAGCTTCGAATTGCTCGAGATCACGTATATATCGCTTTAAATAAACCAGTAGGTATTACATGTACGAGTGAAAAAGCTGTAAAAGGTAATATTATCGATTTAGTGAACCATCCTTTACGAATTAGTCACATTGGACGTCTTGATAAAGACTCAGACGGTTTAATTTTATTAACGAATGATGGTGATATTGTTAATGAAATTTTACGTGCTGAAAACAAACATGAGAAAGAATATATCGTTTCAGTAGATAAGCCAATTACACCTGATTTCTTAGAGAAAATGGCAGCGGGTGTTAAAATTTTAGGAACAAAAACGCTTCCTTGTGAGGTTACACAGTTATCAAAATATGAGTTCCAAATTATTTTAACACAAGGGCTAAATCGTCAAATTCGCCGTATGTGTGAAGCTTTAGGTTATCAAGTATACACGTTAAAACGTACGAGAATTATGAATATCGAATTGAATAATTTACCAGTTGGGCAGTGGAGAGATTTAACGAAGAAAGAGAAAAGACGTCTATTTGCAGACTTGAATTACGAACCACAAGATTGGTAAAATTGTGAAGTGAAACCAAAAAAATTTGGTTTCACTTTTTTAATTAAATAAATAATTTTTTTAAACACTTGCAAAAATAAAATGAATAAGATATATTAAATAACAATAAATGGATGTTTTACAAAAAGCAAAGAAAAGGACACGAGTTATTTTACCCGGTTATACAGAGAAGGAAGGAAAGCTGAGAACTTCCTAACGCAGAAAAATAACTTACCACCTTAGAGCTGCACTAGGGAAATTAAGTATCTAGTGCCGTATAAACGACGTTACCGTAAAAGAAGCCATTGCATTTTGTGATGGGAATCTGGGTGGAACCACGGGTATAAGCACGCTCGTCCCTATTTTAGGGATGAGTGTGCTTTTTATTATGAAATGGAGAGATGAAAAATGAAAGAACAAATGATTGAAATTAAATTTCCAGATGGTAGCGTGAAAGAATTTGGAAAAGGAATTACTTTAGAAGAAATTGCGGGATTTATTAGTAGTAGTTTGAAAAAGAAAGCAGTCGCGGGGAAAGTAAATGATGGATTATATGATTTACGCCGAAATATTGAAGAAAATGCGGAAGTAGAAATCATTACTATAGATTCAAATGAAGGTGTAGAAATTGCAAGACACTCTGCGGCACATATTTTAGCGCAAACTGTAAAAAGAATGTATGGTGATATAAATCTTGGGGTAGGGCCTGTTATTGAAAATGGATTTTATTATGATATGGATCTTCCAAGTAGTGTAAACATAGAAGATTTACGAAAAATCGAAAAAGAAATGAAAAAGATTATAAATGAAAATATAAAGATAGAACGAGTTGAGGTTTCTCGAGAAGAAGCAGCAAAATTGTTTCGAGAAATGAACGATCGCTTGAAATTAGAACTTTTAGAAGCAATTCCTAGTGGGGAAAGTGTAACACTATATAAACAAGGTGAATTTGTAGATTTATGTAGAGGGCCACATTTACCATCAACAGGTTATTTGAAAGCATTTCAATTAACTCACGTTTCCGGTGCATATTGGCGAGGTGATAGTAATAACCAAGTGCTTCAGCGCATATATGGTGTTGCATTCTCTTCTCAAAAAGAATTAGAAGAGTATTTACATTTCGTTGAAGAAGCAGCAAAAAGAAATCATCGTAAGTTAGGCAATGAGCTTGAGTTATTTATGTTTTCTGAAGAGGCTCCGGGAATGCCGTTTTATTTACCGAAAGGACAAATGATTCGTAACGAATTGGAAGCATTTTTAAGAGGAATTCAAAAAGAGTACAATTATCAAGAAGTACGCACTCCGTTCATGATGAACCAAGAAGTATGGGAGAGATCAGGGCACTGGGGACATTATAAAGATAATATGTATTTCTCTGAAGTAGATAATAAAAGTTTTGCATTAAAACCGATGAACTGCCCAGGGCACATGCTTATGTTTAAAAATAAATTGCATTCTTATCGTGAATTACCGATTCGTATGTGTGAATTCGGTCAAGTACATCGCCATGAATTTAGTGGTGCGTTAAACGGATTATTAAGAGTACGTACTTTCTGCCAAGATGATGCACATTTATTTGTAACTCCAAAACAAATTGAAAATGAAATCAAATCCGTAATGGCGCAAATTGATTACGTATATAAAACTTTTGGATTCGAATATGAAGTAGAGCTTTCTACTCGTCCAGAAGATTCAATGGGTGACGATAAATTATGGGAGCAAGCAGAAGCAGCATTAGAAAATGTATTACAATCGCTAAATTATAAATATAGACTAAATGAAGGTGACGGTGCATTTTACGGGCCGAAAATTGATTTTCATATTAAAGATGCTTTAAATAGAAGTCACCAATGCGGAACAATCCAGCTTGATTTCCAAATGCCAGAGAAATTTGATTTAAATTATATAGATTAAAATAATGAAAAGAAAAGACCAGTTGTTATTCACAGGGCAGTTTTAGGGTCATTAGATCGCTTCTTAGCAATATTAATTGAGCACTTTGGAGGTGCGTTCCCGGCATGGGTGGCACCAGTTCAAGTGAAAGTAATTCCAGTTTCAAATGCAGTACATGAACAATATGCCAATGAGATTACACTTAAATTAGCACAAGCTGGCGTTCGTGTTGAACAAGATGCACGAGATGAAAAATTAGGATATAAAATAAGAGAAGCACAAATGCAAAAAGTACCGTATGTTCTTGTTATTGGGGATAAGGAAATGGAAAACGGAGCTGTAAATGTACGTAAATATGGAGAAGAGAAGTCAGAAGTTGTTGCGCTAGATGTATTTGTGGCAAGTATTGAAGAAGAAATAAAGAATAGAAAATATTGATTGTAAAGAAAACACACTATTAGAAATTAGTGTGTTTTCTTTTTTATCTTACAAAAATGTAAGGTAAATGTAAGCGAAATCGAGGGAACGAGTTGTAGAAAAATGAGAATATGAAGTAGGAAATAGGATCATGTTAAGGGTGTAAATCTTATTGGATGAATAATTAAAAAATTCTTAAGAATTTACATGACAAAATAATAAGAAATATGTGAGAAATTGATTTTATACAAAAGGGATGGAGTGAAAGAGATGTCAACAAATGTAGTTACTGTAGAAAGTGTAGAAAAAACGTATGGGAAAAGAAATGAGAATCAGTCAAAAGCATTAAGAGGCGTATCGTTAAGTATTAAAGAAGGAGAATTTGTCGGGATCATGGGGCCTTCTGGATCTGGAAAAACGACATTACTTAATGTGATAAGTACACTTGACCAGGCGACAGGTGGTAGTGTGACGATAGCTGGTACAAATATTACTTCTATGAAAGGTAATGCATTATCAGATTTTCGATCTCAAAAATTAGGTTTTATCTTTCAAGATTTTAACTTACTAGAAAATTTATCAATTTATGAAAATATCGCTTTACCACTTTCTTTGCAAGGCGTCCCATCAAGTGAGATTACTGGAAAGGTAAATGACGTTGCGAAGAAATTAGGCATCACTGAAATTTTAACAAAATATCCGACGGCTGTTTCTGGGGGACAAAAGCAAAGAACAGCGGCGGCAAGAGCTTTAGTACATAATCCAGCAATTGTATTAGCAGATGAACCGACAGGCGCGCTTGATAGTAAAAATGCAAAAAGTTTATTAGAAGCGATGCAAGATTTACATGAAAATCATAATGTAAGTATTTTAATGGTTACACACGATGCATTTAGTGCAAGTTATTGTGAGCGTATTTTATTTATTCAAGATGGTCTTCTTTATAAAGAATTAAATCGTCAAGGCACTCGAGAGAATTTCTATCAAGACATTTTAGGTGTGCTCGCTCATATGGGCTCAGCTGCTGAGTCTAAGTAGGGGGCGAAACTATGTTATTTAAATTATCACGTCATAGCATGAAAAAGATGTTAAAAGATTATATGGTTTTACTTATTGGCCTAGTTATTAGTATTAGTATTTTCTACATGTTCCAAACGATGGCGATGAATAGTGAATTTACGAAAGATAATAGCCTAATTAGTAGTATTAGACTCGTCTTTTGGGTAGGTGCAATACTATTATCTTTCATTACTGTATTTTATATTATATATGCCAACTCTTTCTTACTCACGTTAAGAAGAAAAGAACTCGGTATGTACATGATGCTTGGTGCAAAAAAGAAAAAAGTAGCACAGTTATTATTTATTGAAACATTCGGTATGGGTATTGTCAGTATTATTATCGGTATTTTAGTAGGGATGTTACTTGCAAGTGTAGCAGGAAACTTTTTAATGAATGGAATGGAAATTTCAGCAAAAGGTAGTTATGCATCTGTATACACACCAGCAATTTTAGTTACAGCTATTTTCTTCTTAATACTATTTTTCATTACTGGCTTAATGAACAGTGTCCGATTGTTACGTAAAACTGAACTAGAGTTAATTCGTGAAGATGAAACACTAGATGAAGTAAAGAAAAGTAAAACTCGCATTATTATAATGACAGTACTTGGTGTATTACTAGTAAGTACAGGGTACTATTTTATGATCAATGTAAAAATATATGCTGAATTAGGTTTTATTATAGCAACCATCGTTACAACACTTGGAACATATTTTATCTTTAGTTCATTACTCCCATTTTTTGTGATGAAAATTAAGGGGAATAAAAAACGAAATGAAACGGGCTTAAATAGTTTTACATATGCACAGCTACGCTTTCGAGTAAATAGTTTATCGAGAGTATTAGGTACTGTAGCTATGTTAATTGCATTAGGCGCAGGTGCGATGACGGCAGGTATGGCGTTCCAAAAAAATGTAGGTATTATGACAGACTTTTCTCGTGTATATGATGTTGTAATTCATGATCCGAATGATCAAGACAAAGCTGCCTTAAAAGAAATGGAAATTGTTGAAGAAAGCAAGTACAAATATAAAGTAGATGGAGAAGCGGTTTATTATTTACGTAACGACTTAACTGCGAAACCACCACTTGTTTCAGACCATTTTGATACAAAAACGTTAAAAGAGCCTGTTCGTAAACGTGTGACTGAACCTTTAACTGAACCTGTATATTCAGCTTTAGAGGCTCCTGAATTAGCAAAATTCCCTCGTATGCCAAAGGATTGGGAAGACGCAGTTGTAAGAGAGATACAAATTACGCATAATCAATTTAGCGGAAAACCAGTAAGAATTGCAGACGAAGAGCATTATCAAGGAATTCAAGGAACAGAACACACTGTAACATTAGCAACAGTAGATGATATGAAAAAATATAAACCGTTATTGATCGAAATAGACAAGAGACAAAAAGCACAAATTGAAAAAGCAACAGGTGAAAAGGTAGACTTATTTACGAAAATGACAATTTATCAGTTTATGAACAGCTTCATGAGCGGAACAATGTTTATGGGATTTTTCCTCGGAATTGCCTTTTTAGCAATGATGGCAAGTTCCCTTATGTTCAAAATATTAACAGGTGCTTCTCGCGACGTACGCCGTTATGAAATGTTACGAAAAATTGGTGTGAGACGCAGTATGTTAACGAAAAGTATATATAAAGAAATTTCATATTTATTTATCTTCCCAGCGATCATTGGCATTTCTCACGTTTTAGTAGGGCTTAACTTATTTAGCTTTATATTAGTTGACCCGTTTGTGAAAGTGTGGGTGCCAATAGGAATTTTCTTAGTCATTTATTTCATTTATTACTGGATAACTGTTCAACTTTATAAAGGTATGGTAATGCCGAAAGAAGAGGTAGCTAAATAGTTTATGAAAAGAGTCCTTGTGTTGAGAATAAGGGCTCTTTTTTTATGTTTTTTATAAAGAAGGAAAAGATTGGATAATGGTCGAAAAATATAATGTAACTTCCAAGAAATGACTAAAACAATACTATTTTGTCGAGAGAAAGGATACGAAGTATGAAAGAAATGCTACAGTTATTTCGCAACAAAGTGTATGCACGTTTTTTTCTAGCAAATATTTTAGAGCGACTCGGTTCTATGATAGCTGGAATTTCTTTAATGTTTTATTTGCTAGATCAATACGGAAAACAACCAGTTTACGCAACGATGACACAAATTATGATTGCATTACCTGCATTAATCTTTTTTCTATTGGTAGGGACAGTAGTGGATCGATTTGATAGACAACGTATATGTACAGTAAGTAACATATGTTGCTCGCTCTGTAATATTGGAATCCTAATTTCGCTTTATTACGGGATGATTATACTTGTCTTTATATTTTTATTTTTGGAAAATGCGTGTATACAATTTTTCTCTCCAGCAGAACAATCGATGATACAGGGAGTAGTTGAATCAGACCAATAAGGTGCAGCAGCGGGTATTAATCAAATGGTAAATAGTTTGTATGCTTTGTTTGGTGTAGGAATTGCAACGATGGTGTACTGGACTTTTGGAATTTACGGGAGTATTTTAGTAAATACGCTCACTTTTATTATGAGTGGTATTTTGATTCAAACAATCTCCATTCCAGAAAAAGTTCGTTTACCAAATGGTAGAACAAAATGGAAAGAAGTTAATTTGAAGATGTTAATAACAGAGTTTAAAGAAGGGATTAGGTATATATACCAAAATGAAACTTTAAAAAAATTACTTTTAGGATTTATCGTATTTGGATTATTAAATGGTGTTTTAAGTGTATCCACTACTTACATATTAAAATACAAACTAGCTCCAGAAACGTATGAAAGTTTAGCAATGGTGGGCGGTGTAGTTGGAGGGATTTCATTACTAATTGGAAGCATAGTAGCAACGAGTATAGGTAAGAAATATGCGCCAAAATCTATTATAGTTTTTGGTATGGCAGGATCAGGAGTCTTCTTTGGTATGTGTTACTTTGTAAATTACGTATGGTCTTTTTATGTATGTATCGCTTTAGCGACATTCTTTTTACCGTTTATTAATGTTGCAATATCAGGATGGATGTATGAGATCGTAGAAGAATCGTTTATGGGGCGTGTTCAAAGTTTGTTAAGTCCATTAACGACAGGGTTTCAATTGTTATCTCTTGGAGCGATAGCTATGTTATTCCCGAAATGGATTGAGGCGGATACTTTGTATATTATTTTATTTGGTTTATTATTTTTTGTTACGTGTTTATACCAAGCTATTTTACCTAGTGGGCAAAAGCGAGTACATGTTGTAGCTAAAGAGATGTGACATATTTAGCTCTTTTTGTTTCTAGATATTCTATCGAATGGTAAGGGGTAATAGTTATGTTCATGCGAACTGCTAAGTGGTGTTGGATTACTTGTTTACAATTATTAGCTGCAATTCTATGTATAATCTGTTTAGGTGCGCTCCCTCGATTATTTAAGGGATTGCAAATTGATTTAATCGGTTTTGGAACACAATTGTGTTTATTGGAGGAAAGTTACTCCGACCATGGGAAATTACATATGGATTTCGAGACTCAAGAAAATTATTTCCACAAATATGGATTCATTATATTGAAACTATGATTGTATTTCTATCAGCTTTTTTACTATCTTTGCTTATAGCGTATGTACTTGTTGTTTGGGTATTGCAGCGTTCTCATATGAAGCAAAAAATGTGGAATGGAGTTTTTCTTACGCTAGAGAGTATACCGGATATATTACTTATTTTATTATCACAACTTCTTGTCGTAATTGTTTTTCAAAAAACAGGTTTTATGCCAATAAAACTTGCTGGATTAGGAGAAGAGAGAGTACGATTGTTACCGATTATATGTCTTACAATACCAACAACGTTATTATTTATTAAACTATTGTTATTACGTTTTAAAGAAGAAATGGAGAAAGATTATAGTATATTTGCGAAGAGTAAAGGACTAAGTTTGCAGCATATTTTAACACATCACGTTTCAAGGAATGTTTTATTGACGACAATCTACTATGCGAAAACAAACATTTTATTTATGCTATCCAATTTATATATTATCGAATGGATTTTCAATACATATGGAATGTTTGTTTTTGTAAAAGAAAATTCTAAATTAGAAATATTTACAGTGAGTCTAGTTATATTATACGTTCCGCTTTTTATACTATTTCGTATATTACATACGCTTTTACAAAATGTTATAAGGGAGCGTGTGTAACATGTGGCAAGTTGTAAAAAGAGATGTGAGATTTTGGATAGGTGTTACTTTTCTGAGTGTACTAATGATTATTAGTATTGGATATACGTTATTTTTCGATGGGAATGTTCGTGAACTTACGATGATGTATAACGAAAAAGGAGAACTAGAGGCTGCTCCATTTTCGCCATCAAGTAAATTTTGGTTCGGAAGTGATACGAAAGGCCGTGACCTTGTCCAATTAATAATAGAAGGCGCGAAATGGACAGTTGGAGCGAGTATAATTATAGCAACTTTACGAGTTATAGTTGGAGGAGGGATTGGTTTACTTCTTGGTATGTATGGTAAGCGATCTTTTCCGGTTATCTCATCCTTTTTTGATCCTTTTAGTATTGTACCAATGGTTATGATTTCTTATTTTATGTTAAATGAAGTTTTAACGTTTGATAGTGGAGCGGAAGTTGTGCCGTTGTATTTGCGGGTGACATTTCAAATTATAGTTCTTACATGTTTTGCTGTACCAACAGTTATGTTGTATGTAGCGCAAGAAGTTAAACGTATTAAGAAAGAAGAATTTATGTTGGCAGCCACTGTGCTTGGCGGGAGTAAATGGCAGAGGTTGAAGCGCCATATATGGCCTCATATGTTACCATCATTTCTTTTATTAGTAGCACAACAATTTGTGAGTACTTTATTACTTCTTTTACACCTTGGTTTGTTGCAATTATTTTTTGGTGGAACAATAACCTTCAGTGGAATGGATCCAGATAGTGTAACAAAAGAATGGACAGGATTAATTGGTCAAAACTTCCGGCACTTAATTACTCATACATGGATTGTACTTATACCGATTGCTTTTTATAGTATGACAATCTTAGCTGGAAACCTAATTAGTAATAGCATGCAAGATGCGATTAAGCTAGGAAATGTGAGAAGGTCAAGGCGGGAAGGTAGAGAAGTGCAAGTAGAGAAACAAGTACAATCAACTATGAATGACTTTTCTTTTTATAGGGAGATACAAAAGTAAAGAAAGATAGCTGAAGACAAATCGTTTTCAGCTATCTTTTTTCGCTTAAAGTGGAGGTAAATCAATCTTACCTTCTTCAAATAATTCTTTTATCATATGCTTCGTATAACCAGCGGCTTGACCAAATGTGATTTTTGCTGGCATTGGTGCTTCGTTAGCATCTACAACTACATCAATAATACACGGTTTATTTTGTTTTACTGCATTTTCGAAAGCGGGAAGGAGTTCATCTAAATTCTCAACACGGTATCCAATACCTCCACACGCCTCTGCATATTTTGCAAAATCAGGGTTCGTTAAATCTGTTTCGAATTCGATGTTACCCATGACTTCTTGCTCGAATTTAATCATCGCAATTTTATTATTGTTTAATACGACGACAACGATTGGTAATTTATATTTTACAGCTGTTACGAAGTCATTCATCGTCATTCCAAATCCGCCATCACCACAAACTGCAAATACTTGTTTATCCGGGAATGCAATTTTTCCAGCAAGAGCACCAGGTAAACCGCAACCAAGTGTTGCGAGCCAGCTTGAAATGACAAATTGCTGGTTTGTCATACGGAAGTGCCTTGCGGTCCATACTGTTACATTTCCGACATCGACTGATAGAATTGCGTCATCATGTGCTACTTGCTGCAGAGCATGCATAACGCGTTGTGGTTTAATTGGAATAGAAGAATCTTCTTCTTGATCGTGTAATTTTTCTTCCCACTTTTTCATCATTTCTTGATGATGTTCTAAGAAAGAATGGTCTGTGTGTTTTTCAACATTTTCAATTAACCATCGTAATGTTTTATCAGCATCACCAGCTAAACCAATATCTGTCGCATAACGTTTTCCGATTTGGGCAGGATCTGTATCGATATGAATTGTTTTTGCTTTTTCAGGTAAGAAACCAGTGAACGGATAAGAAGTACCAACCATAATTAAAGTATCTGCATGTTTCATTGCTTCATAAGAAGGTTTCGTTCCGATTAATCCTAATCCACCGATACAAAGAGGATGCTCATCAGGAATAATTCCTTTAGCAGGTAATGTAAGTACGATTGGAGCACCAATATGTTCTGCCAATGCAAGTAAAGATTCTCTCGCATGTTTTGTTCCTTTTCCAGCTAAAATCACAGGCTTTTTCGCTTCATTTATTGCGAGTTTCGCTCCATCTAAATCTTCTTTTTGTGGAAACAACTCAGGTAAAGTAAAAGAAGTATTTGTAATACGAGCACCATTTTTCACTTCGAATTTCGGGACATCATCTGGAATTGTAAGAACGGATACACCTTTTTTCGTATAAGCCATTCGAATTGCTTGATTCACTACGGCAGGTAGTTGCTCTGCTGACATAATACGCTGGTTATAAACCGCAACATCATCAAACATTCTTTCTAAATTTACTTCTTGGAAAAAGTCCGTTCCAAGTAAATCGGTTTCTACTTGACCTGAAATTGCTAGAACAGGGGCTTTATCGAGTTTCGCATCATATAAACCATTTAATAAATGAATAGCACCAGGTCCTGCAATTGCCATACAAACGCCAAGTTTTCCTGTTAATTTCGCATAGGCAGCCGCTGCTAATGCACCAGCTTCTTCATGGCGAACTTGAATGAATTTAATTTTATCTTGTTTTTTTCTTAAAGCTTCAATGATAGAATTGATGGAATCTCCAGGCATACCGTATATGTGTTCTACTCCCCAGTCAATTAATAAATCAACTAATGCTTCACCGGCTGTTTTCCCAAACATAATTGTTCCTCCTTATAATAAGTAGATAACATTATGTTTTGGATAAAAAGGAAAAATATACAAATAAGAAAATTTATCTGGTTATTTGTGACCTATGAATCAGTGTGGGAGGCACAAAAGTTTCACTTTAGCAACTTTAATGATGACCAGCGAATAAAGTGAACACTGTTATTAGTAAAAAACCACTAGTTGCCCACATTAGAAATGTAAGGAAAGAGAGCTGTTTCTTAGCTTTCCAAAGCATTTCATGAATTGTGACATATCCAAGTGAACCGATAGCACTTCCCATAATGAGGCCTTGCAGGTGAAGAGCTTTTCCTTCCATCAAAATGCCAAAAACTGTGCCAGTACCGAGAATAAGAGAAAGTAATAAAGTCGTTAATAAAAAGGAAATATATTTATGTTTTGTAAAAAGAAATGGAATAATTAAAGCTAATCCTTCTGGAATATGGTGAACGACAATTGCTATTAAAAAGGGAATGGCAGAGTCATTATGATTTATAAAAGCTGTACCTAACGCAAATCCACTCGGTATATTATGAATAAATATAGCGAAAGAGAGAAAAAGGAAGGTTTGCCATGCTTGTTGATCTTTTTTATGTATCATTGGATGGTGACAATAGTTATCTAATAAGCTCATAACTAAAATACCGATAGCTATACCAAGTATAGGCCCAACCATTTCGTAGCTTGAAAAAGTTTCAGGAATAATTTCAAGAGATAAAAGCCCAAGTAAAATACCACCACATAATGCGTATAAACGATGCATCTTTTCTTCAATAAGTTGGCGTGTTGCTACTCCAACAGCACCTCCTAAAAGTAATCCACCGAACGAAAAAAATGTTACAATCATTGGAATCCATAAACGTTCCATAGTATCACACTCCGATTCTATTCCCTTATTTTTAGCTTACGAAAAGGAAAGTTAGATTAGTCCAAGTAATTGTGTTTGATTATAGAGAAAAAAGTAGTGATTCGTTATAATTTATATATTAAATTTAAGTGAGAAAATGAAAAGGGGAATTGGTTATGCAACAAATTAAAAAAATAGGAAACTCATTTTGGTATATGACACCTGTTTCTGAAACAGATAGACCTATCTTAGGAATGGTTGTTGGACAAGAAAAAACTTTAATGATCGATGCAGGGAATTCAGAGGAACATGCACAATTATTTTTAGAAATGTTAAAAGAAAAAAATGTATCGAATTCTGATTTTGTAGCACTAACGCATTGGCATTGGGATCATATTTTTGGATTGCCTGTATTACAAAATGCTTTAACTATTGCGCATATTGAAACGAAAAAAGAAATGCAGTCACTAGTATCTTATGAATGGACAGATGAAGCGTTGGATGCACGCGTAAAAGAGGGTACTGAAATTGCATTTTGTGCGGATTGCATAAAAAAAGAGTTTGAAGAAAAAGCGAGAAATATTAACATTATTCCTCCGGCCTTAACGTTCCAGGATCAAATTGAATTAGATCTTGGTGAGGTGACATGCGTGTTAAAACATGTGGGCGGAGATCATGCACATGATTCAGTTGTTATGTACATAAAAGAAGAAAAGATATTGTTTTTAGGGGACTGTATATATGCAGATATTTTTTCCTCGAAGTGGAACTATACGACGAAAAGAACGTTTACATTAATAGATGAATTAGAAAAATTTGATGCTGAGACATATATTCTTTCTCATGGGGAAGCGATAAATCGAGAGGAGTTTTTACAAGAGATTCGCATGTTAAAAGCAGTAGGAACTTATACAGAAGCTCATAAGGGCGATGAAGAGAAGATAAAGGTAGCGTACAAACAAGAACTAGATAGAGAATTAAATGAAGATGAGTTAGAAACAATAACGTATTTTGTCAATGGTTATGAAATGAATAATCTGTAAGACACTACATTAATCAAATATAATTAAATTGCACAAAAAGAGTATTGAAATTTAATTCAATACTCTTTTTAATAGTTAAATATGTAGTTTCAACCAAATTCTAAATATGGGGGTTCATCGTCTGAAGTGATTTCAATCTATTTATTTTTCGTATAGATAGTGATTCAAGTAGAAGCTTTCTTTGCTAATTCAGTAATATACTCGAAGAAAGTATCATGTTTTACATCGTAAACGACATTTACAGGTCGTCCATTAGCAGTTTCCTCTGTACGTCCTTGGCTTGGTCCGTATGTATGAACGATACTATTAATTGTTTTAGTTTTTGCAAGGTTAGTGTTTCCGACAAGCGCGGTAGTTAGTACATCCCATAAATAGTAGGTAGAGTTCGTTGAGAAGTGAACGAGAGGGGGAACCATTGCATAGCATTGACCAAGGAAATCCATACCAATATACTTTCGTTCTTTTGCCCATTGTTCACGTATGTTTATAGTTAACGGAACTTGGTTTGTACTTTCTAGTGTCACTAAGTCGATTTTAATTTTTGCATCCCATACACGAGCCACTGCTTCAGGGTCCCAAAACGAATTCCACTCAGCTGTTCCATCATGCTCTGGTTCATGTACATTGCCTGCTGTAAGAAATGTACCACCCATCCAAACGAGACATTCAATTTTATCTTCAATTATGGGAGCTTCATATAACGCACGAGCAAGGTCAGTTAGGGGCCCGGTAAATAATAAAGTTGTTTTTCCTTCCGTTTGTAGAAGTGTTTCTATTAAATGGTGATGTGCAGGCTTTGCTGCCATGGGTGTTACAACTTTTCCAGACTCATTTAAAATTGGTAAAGCATCTACATAAAATGCATGCATCCGCCAGTCTTTCGGAAACGGGTTTTGCCCGCGAGAGTTTGAAGCGGCTACTGCAATATTATCTTTGCTGAAGCGATCAATAATTTTACGACTTGCAGACATTGCAGGTTCTAAATAGCAGTCTGCTGGGATAACAGATACACCGGTAAGTTCAACGTTTTCCATTTGAAGTAATAAAAATAATGAAATTAAATCATCTACGCCGCCATCATGATTGAAGTATACTTTTTTCTTCATTGTAATCTCCATCCTATATGATTTAGTTAGAAATTAAATATGAATTGAGGAAAAGTCATCAATAATTTCCACCACTTCAATTTCTCCATTAATCAGTAGCTCAGGAAGCTCATTTCTAATATTTCCTTTCCAATACTTTCTAGCTTGTTCGATTTTTTGAGAAAAAGGAATACCATCTTCTTTCGGTAAAAGATTCCCGTCACCTTCAAAAGACCTTCCGATTACTCGTAGTTTAACAATCTGTAAAACTTCTCGATTGTAAGAATCAAATAATGCTTTCCATTTTAAAGTATCTTCATAGCTTTTTGAAGCGTATAAACAAGATAACCTGGAAGGGTATTCAGGGAATTCTTGTAGTCTAACCATTTCTACAATTGTTTCTCTAACTGCTCTAATTGTTTGATCCATATAACTCATAACTACTTTAGCATTTTCATTATTTATATGTAATTCGTCATTTTTATAGTGATTATTTAAAATTTGTATGCCATCTTCACCATTAGCATTTAATTGTTCTCTTTCAAAAAAGAAGTGATATAGAGTATTTTGTTGATTTTTGTTAAAAGGAATCATTTGTCCAATATGCATTTTTTTCCTTGTTACGATGTGATATGCGTAAAATTCTGCTTCATTCATGGTTATCCTCCTAGTAATAATGTAATGCAATGTTAAATTTAGTAATTCAACATTGAAATATATAAAACCTTTATAAGTAAAAGTGAGAATTTGAGTTGAAAGTAAAGAAAATACATGAAAACGTTTTAAATTTGTTCACAAAATGTTCACTTACGAAGGGGGTTCCAATGTCGATATAATGACAAAGACTCAAAGAGAGAGGATGATGAAATTTGCCAACAACAAGAAAAGAAAACCTCCAATTTGGCATGATGATGTGCCTTGGAATGGTTATCGTAATGACGTTTTACAATTTACTAATGAATGAAATAGGAGGACCAATTTATATTAAAGAGATTGCATTAGAACTATTAATTGGCTTTATTATTGCGCTATTAATTGAAATAAGTATAGTTGGACCTTGTGCGAAAAAAATTGTATTCATGTTGCCATTTGATAAATCTAAGAAAATAAATATTATCGTTGCAATGGCGACAACTATGGTAATCGGAATGGTGTTCTTTATGTCATTTTTCGGTATGGCTATGATGCATTTACATGGTGGACTACAAGGAGATTCATTTGTTTCAATTTATTTTTCGATTTTTATTAAAAATTTCATAATGGCATATCCATTACAATTAATTATTATGGGACCGCTTGTACGTTTCTTATTTGCAAAGTTTGTTATGAAAAAGAAATCTTTTAATGTAGCGCAATTTTATTTATAAAACATTATATATAAATAATTAAAAAACGCATCTCGCATTTTTGAGGTGTGTTTTTTTCATTCCAAGTTATTTTCATAGTGATGTGACATTTGTCCTTTTGCCATTATAGGATGATGGTTTTTAATTAAGTCAGAAATAAAGGATGAGGAGATGATTTTTTGAAAGGTATTCTATTTGCTGTTTTTGCGGGGATATTTATAACACTTCAAGGAACCTTTAATGCGAAACTTAGTTCACATATCGGTATATGGTCGACGAGTATTATAACCCATTTAATTGGATTCATTATTGCAACAACTGTATTTTTGTTAAAGAAAGAAGAGAAAGTAACGGATTTAAAGAGTGTAAAAAAAATATATTTAGTAACGGGTGCATTTGGTGGATTCATTATTTGTGCAGAAACTATGGCGATATATTCACTAGGAGTTACATTGACAGCTGGCACACTAATGGTTGCTCAATTGTTAACGGCAACAGTTATTGAAATGAAAGGACTGTTTCATATAAAAAAGATACAGATGGAGAGATATCATATTGTGGGAACAATATTAATGATTATAGGTATTGTTGTATTTAATATGTAAATGAAAGGAGGAAATGAATATGGAGAATAGATCAGGTTTAATTACGCATTATTTGAAAATCAATAAAACGCTCGAGGTTTTTTCAGAAATAGATACAGCATATTTTCAATTAAATCATTTTGAAAAAGGCGAGCTTATTTGCAATATAGATGACGAAATGGATCGTTTATATTTTGTTGTTAAAGGTAAAGTAAAAGTTTATACGATTACACCTGAAGGGAAGAAACTAATCCTTCGCTTTATCAATCCACTCGCAATTGTTGGTGATATTGAATTAATTCAAAATAGCAAAGCACATAATGTCGTTGAAGCTTGTTCAGATGTTGTAGCGATTTCCATTTCTAATACGGTTATTAGAAACAAGTTATTACATGATCCTATATTTATGAAATTCTTACTTGAAAACATTGCGAACACGTTAAAAATATCGACTCGTTTTACTGCTCTTAATTTACTTTATCCTGTAGAAGTACGTGTAGCTAGTTATTTACTTTCAATTTCAACAGATAGTAACGGAAATATGTACAAAGGGGATTTGGATACGACTTCGGTAACGAGTATTGCAGACTTTATAGGGGTAAGTTATAGGCACGTAATTCGGGTATTACAAAGATTTTATAATGAAAAATTAATTGAAAAAAGTAATGGAGTTATTGTCATTAAAGATTTTTCTAGAATGAAGGAAGTCGCTAAAAATAATATATATGAGCAATGAAAGGGAGAGGAAGATTTTGATTGGATTTAGTTTAGCTATACTAGCAGGAATATTAATTAGCTTACAATCTATTTTTAATGCAAAAGTAAATGAAAATGTAGGACAGTGGTTAACGACTACATGTGTCCTTGGAATAGGTCTCATTAGTTCTATTCTATTTTATATCATTACAGAAAACAGTATTAGCATTAAAGTGTATACTGCAAATTATTTGTTTTATGTAAGTGGACTGTTTGGCATCGGGTTAATTATTTGTATAATGGGTGCAATAAAGAGTTTAGGTCCAGCATATACGGTGCTAATTAGTCTTATTACTCAATTGGTCGTTGCGTTATGTATTGATACATTTGGATTATTTGGAATGGAGAGCATTCCATTACAAATAAATTAGTTGGTATAGGTTTATTAATTGTGGGAGTAGGTATTTTTAAAAATCTATTTTCGAATAAGAAAGCTATTCATATAAGAAAGGATAGGGTCTAAAGAATTTAAAGGTAAAAGCTGTTGACGGTCAGAACATATATAATTAAAAAGTAGTAAGTGGGTTATAAGAAGAGAGGGTAAGTGATTCAACATATGTTGCAAGATGGTGTACATGATTTGGAAATCGATGAGATTCAATATTTTAGCTCCTACGTAAAGTGCATGCAAGATTTTATCCCGCTATTTGTCGGGCAGTAAGACCCCTACCTCAAAATTCAGCGAGAGCAAAGAAGTTAGGTGGGGTTCGGGCTGCCCGTAAAAGCTCGATTGGTGAGGGCTAATAATCAGTGGGGGATGAGCAAAGCCCCCACTGATTAAAGTTTCACTTCACAATTATGTTTCTGCCTTTGATTTTATTAAAATTAACATTTATGACCTAAGTATAAATGTATTGAGCTCTTCTTTACTTTTTTATTTTTTGAACCGTAAATGAACAAACTTCAACATTTTTATTAAGTTTACAATTCTCATCATTATACGCGTACTACCGTCCCAATCTTTATTTGTAGCTATATCTTTAAAGAAAGGGGAGCAGCTCAATACTTTTATTGTAGAGGACCATTTTTCTATTGATTTTGGATTATTTACGTAAAAATACATCATAGCACCGTTATTACCAGATTTTTTTACAGTAGCATTCGAAAGATTCAGTGCGAACTTTGATTCAGCGTCAAAATATAATTCTCCTGCAGGGAAACGTTTTGACATAGCGACTACGATCTTTTTTAAATCTTCTTCTTTAAAGTAATAAAACACACCTGCTGATATAAAAAGAATACCGTCGTTTGGATTATATTTTATATCGTCAAACCAAGAAGTATCAAAAAATGATTTAGCAATGCTAATGTTTCTAGGGGTATCTTCAATTAAAGTTTTGCGAAAAGAGATTGCATCGGGCAAATCAAGATTGTACCAATGTATTGTACCGTTATCGATTCTTGAAAAAGTAGTGTCTAGTCCGGAACCGATGTTTACAATAGTAGCATTCGGGTGTTTTATTATAAATTGTTTTATCGTATCGTCAATTTTTCGTGCACGGGTAATGTATGTGATACATCCGTATTCGCCAAATGTATTTGCTATTGTTGAGAAGTCAAAATCACATTCTTTAATTATTCGAATAGCTTCTATATCATCTAAAATATCCTTATTTTTCTCACTGCCATATGCTCTTCCCCATAGTGGAATAAGCATTGTACCTTGTACAGATTGCAAATCTAATTCTTTAACCATGAAACATCCTCCGTTTAATAATAAACAATATATCTAGTCGTTATTTAACATTTTTGAGAGCATTGTATTTGTTTTATATAGTCCATAAGTTAAATCCCGTCTATCTTCTTCAGATAACTTTTCGAGGTTTACTGTGAAATTATTATATATTTGTTTCCATCTCTCATAATGTACTTTTTCGGCTTTTTCTGTCAGAGAGATTAATATAGCTCTTTTGTCTACCATATCTTGCTTTTTTATGATGTATCCGTTTTGTTCTAAGTTACGCACTGTTACACTTAATTGTTGTTTAGGGATGTTTAAATAACTAGCAATCATTTTTAAGTTTACAGGCACCTTTTGCTGGGCGATATACTCTACTACGTGTTGTTCTAAATGTGTAAATTCTGAGGATTTCTCCGATAGTAATTTAAAAGTACCTGACATATTTAATAATAAATTCATGTATTCGTTTAATAATTCGTTTTGGGTCATTGTTTTTGATTCCTTTATGAATTTAGTTATTATTTTATTACTAAATTTACTATAAATCAATTAAAATTACTCTTTATAGTAAATGAATGTTTACTAATAACTGTTTTTTTGAATTTATGTGGACTGAATTATAAGGGTGCGAGAAGTGGTTTTAGGTAAGGAGAATATAAC
The DNA here is from genome assembly GCF_050312695.1 of Bacillus sp. AF62. Classification (NCBI taxonomy): domain Bacteria; kingdom Bacillati; phylum Bacillota; class Bacilli; order Caryophanales; family Bacillaceae; genus Bacillus; species Bacillus sp. AF62. The sequence goes on from NZ_JBNPJZ010000055.1 coordinate 20,669, forward strand.
CGAAAAAAAATATTACTAAACGTATATAACTAATGAATACAATGTCTTTTTCGGTTATTATGTTGTAAATAATTTTATGATAAAATCTTTTACATAATGAAATAAAGGGGTAGTATTCTATGGGTTATTTCTCAAATGGTTTATTAGTTTTGTTTGTGCTAATCGTATGCAGTTGTATATTTTTTGGTTGATAATATAATGAGAGTCTTATATAAAAGAAGTTATCTTAAGTGAGATAACTTCTTTTTACTTTATATTGAGAAGGAATTCTATCTTTCTTATTGAAGTTTGTTCTAGTTATTTTTACATCAATCAGATTTGTGTAAAGGGAATTTTATGAAATATAAACAAGCCAGAGAATAGGGAGTATTTACATGGAAAATAGTATACGCTACACAAGTGAACATCCTACAGATTTTAATGGATTATTATCCTTATACGAATCTTTAGGATGGAATTCTCTTAAATTAACGGTTAACGAGTTAGAACGAATGTGTAAGCAAAGTTGGTATGCAATTTATGTTTTTGATGATAAGAGGTTAGTAGGGATGGGGCGTGTCATATCAGATGGAGTCATAACAGGCATTATTTGTGGAGTTGGTGTATTGCCAAAATATCAGTCTAGTGGCATCGGAAAAGAAATAGTGAAACGATTAATCCAGCACTGTGAACAAAACAAGGTTATTCCACAACTTATGTGTGTAGAAAAGTTGCAATCTTACTATGAATCTATAGGGTTTGAAGCATTCTCTATTGGGATGACAAAACATATTATAAGATAGAGGTGCTTTATCCCGCTATTTGCCGGGTAGTAAAACCCCCACTGATTAAAGTTTCACTTTATATTTTCAGTTTACTCGTACATATTTTCAAACTTCAACATAAAGGAGAATGGCTGTATGGAGATTGCTAAAGGGATAGAAATGTTACAACTTGAATTTCAAGAATTTGTTATTCATCCAATTCTTTTATGGAATGATGAAATGGCAGTATTAATAGATACGGGTTTCCCAGGACAAATTGAAGATATACAAGTAGAGATGGAAAAGGTTGGGGTATCATTTGATAAGTTAAAAGTCGTGATTTTGACGCATCAGGATATTGATCATATAGGTAGTCTTCCGGAGTTGTTGCAGCGCTGTCGAAGTAATATTAAAGTTTATGCGCACGAACTAGATAAGCCATATATCGAGGGGGATTTACCTTTATTGAAGGACGGAAATATAGAGAACCGACCAAAAGGAAAAGTGAGTGATACTGTGATTGACGGGCAAGAACTTCCGTATTGCGGTGGAATACTAATTCTTCATACTCCAGGGCATACTCCGGGTCATATTAGTTTATATTTGAAACAAAGCAAAATTCTTGTCGCTGGAGACTCGATGTATAGTGTGAATGGAGTGTTAGGAGGAATTCATGCCCCAACAACTTTAAATATTATGGAAGCACGGCAGTCTTTGAAGAAGTATTTAAATTTACATATTGAATCTGTAGTTTGTTACCATGGGGGATTTAGTAAGGGGAATATAAATGTTCAACTTCAAAATTTGTAAAAGTTAAAGTGAAATTTTGTGTTAAACAGCATTGAAGTATAATCTGATTATTAGTATATAAATAAATTATAAAAGAGCATGTTTGAAAAAATTCAAACATGCTCTTTTATTAAAGCAAATCAGTTTAATATGAATGACCTAATCCGTTCCAATAAAAAGAAACGATTTCTTGTGATAATTCATCTATATTTGCAAGAATAGGATTGTGATTTTCATCTTTAAAATTCCCAATTGATAATAAAGATACGAAAGCATGGGCCGCAAATTTAGCGTTTCCTTTCGGGATTTCTCCGATGTGCATCGCATTATCGAGTGCTTTTTCTAGTACTTCATACATATTATCTTCAGCATTTTTTAATTGTTTCAATTGTTCTTCAGATAACGACAGTTTTGCATCTTTCATAAAATTTTTCATATCAATATCCATCGTTGCGTGTAAGTAAACTTTAGCGAAGTCTAATAATCTTTCTTCTAACGTTTTGTTTGTAGAGAGTATTTGAGACATATTCTCACGTATACGTACCATCATTTCGATCATAGTAGCGGTAAATAAATCGGCTTTTGTTGAATAGTAATAGTAGACAGTTGCTTTCGTAACACCACAAACTTTTGCGACCTCATCCATAGAAACGACTTGATAATTTTGTGTAAGAAATAAGCGAGTTGCTACTTCTAAAATGGTTTCTTTTGTAGATTTTGTATTTTTATTTTGACGCGGCCTTCCGAGAGGACGTTGTTTTTGTTCCAAATACATTCGCTCCTGACATTTATGATTGAGATAATTATAACATAATTTTCAATCATTCTTGATTAATTAACCGACCAGTATATATAATTAATAATGGAGGAAAAAAGGAAGGTGGGTTTTTATGAAAAAGCACCCGTTACATATGTTAGGGAGGCTTGTAGCAGGGAGAAATACGCAGTGGATCACTTTATCGGTGTGGATTCTTATTACATTATTACTTTCATTTACGTTACCACAAGTAAACAGTACGAAAGAGCCGAATCCGAAAAATTTACCTGAAACAGCTATGTCACAGCAAGCGGAAGCGCTTATGAAAAAAGAGTTTCCGAATAATGCAGGGAATCCGTTGTTAGTAGTATGGTATAGAGATGGTGGATTACAGTCACAGGATTATAAACTCATACAAGATGTTTATAAGGAGTTAAAAGCTAGTCCTTTAAAAGAACAATCAACGTTACCACCATTTGATACAATCCCAGAGCAAGTATTATCAAAAAGTGCGTCAAAAGATGGTACATCATTTGTTACACCGGTATTTTTTAATAAATCTGCTGGTACGGATATATTAAAAGGAAATCTTGAAGAGTTTAGAAAAATAGTGAATAGTAAGGTAGATGAAGATCCATTTAAACAAAAAATAAGTGAATCTGGTTTACATGTTCGATTATCAGGACCTGTAGGTATTCAAACGGATGCAGTTAGTTTATTTAGTCAAGCAGATGTGAAATTGTTAGTCGCTACTGTACTACTAGTGTTAGTTTTGTTAATTTTACTGTATCGTTCACCAATTTTAGCGATTTTACCTATACTTGTTGTTGGCTTTGCATACGGTATTATTAGTCCTACACTCGGTTTTTTAGCTGATCACGGATGGATTAAAGTAGATGCCCAAGCGATATCAATTATGACAGTATTATTGTTTGGCGCTGGAACGGACTATTGTCTATTTTTAATTTCGAGATATAGAGAGTACTTGTTAGAAGAAGAAAGTAAATATAAAGCATTGCAACTTGCGATTAAAGCATCTGGCGGTGCAATAATAATGAGTGCGTTAACTGTTGTACTTGGATTAGGAACATTACTACTTGCTCATTATGGTGCCTTTCATCGATTTGCAGTACCATTTAGTGTTGCTGTATTTATAATGGGAATCGCGGCTTTAACGATTTTACCAGCACTATTATTAATTTTCGGTAGAATTGCATTTTTCCCGTTTATACCGAGAACAACTTCAATGAATGAGGAGTTTGCAAGAAAGAAAAAGAGAGCTGTAAAAGTTGAAAAATCAAAAGGCTCCTTTAGTAAAAAACTTGGAGATATTGTAGTACGAAGACCGTGGACAATAATTATGCTAACTGTATTTGTATTAGGCGGATTGGCTTCATTCGTACCACGTATTCAATACACATATGACTTATTAGAGTCGTTTCCAAAGGATATGCCTTCTCGTGAAGGGTTTACGTTAATTAGTGATCATTTCTCAGCTGGTGAACTAGCACCAGTAAAAGTTGTTGTTGATACGAAAGGCAAAGAGCTTCCTATTAAACAAGAACTAGAGAAATTTTCTTTCGTAAATACAGTGAAAGAGCCAAAAGAGGGAAAAGAAAATAAGCAAATACAAATGTATGAAGTTTCTTTAGCGGAAAATCCATACTCAATTGAAGCGTTAGATCAAATTCCTAAATTGAAAAGTAATGTAGAAAAAGTATTAAAAGATGCTGGGATTAGTAATGCTGAAGAGCAATTGTGGATTGGTGGAGAAACAGCTTCATTATATGATACAAAGCAAATTACGGAACGTGATGAATCAGTAATTATTCCAGTAATGATTAGCATTATCGCTTTACTATTACTTGTCTATTTACGATCGGTTGTTGCGACGATTTATTTAATTGTAACCGTTGTCCTATCATTCTTCTCAGCGTTAGGAGCAGGATGGATATTACTTCATTACGGTATGGGAGCGCCGGCCATTCAAGGTGCGATACCGTTGTACGCATTCGTATTTTTAGTTGCTTTAGGTGAAGATTATAATATCTTTATGGTTTCAGAAATATGGAAAAACAGAAAGACACAAAATCACTTGGATGCAGTAAAAAATGGTGTAATACAAACAGGTAGTGTTATTACATCGGCAGGTTTAATTTTAGCAGGAACTTTTGCTGTGTTAGGTACACTTCCAATTCAAGTATTAGTTCAATTTGGTATTGTAACTGCAATTGGCGTATTACTAGATACGTTTATCGTAAGACCGTTACTTGTACCCGCGATTACAGTAGTTTTAGGTCGATTTGCTTTTTGGCCAGGTAAACTTTCAAGAAAGAGTGAAGAAATACAAAAGGTGGATGCATAGTGAAAAAAGCCAAGGATATTTCCCTTGGCTTTTTTCAATGTAGTTAATTAATTTTTTGAAGTCAAATCATCAGCTGCAGCGTGATCAGCATCTTCAATTGTTGTTTCGGGCATTCCGTATAAGCCGTTCATTGCTTGTTCTTCGATAGTAAGGTTTGCAGTAGTATTATTTTGAATAGATGTAGTGTTTTCAGTAACATGTTCTTTTTTATTCATATTTTTGTCATTCATGTATGTATCCTCCAAATTTCATTTGATTTATCTATAGTATGTGGATGGATTTCCAGAAATATGTGAATTGATTCTTACATATGTTATATAAATAAATAATTAGGGTCAAATGTAAACTGTTAGGAGTGAACAATTATGGTGAAAGCAAGGGAATTAGCCTTCTAAAATAAAAAGAAAATTTTAGGAGGCTATTAGAATGAAGTTTCATGTAATTGATAGAGAAGATTGGAATAGAGAGCAGCATTTTGAGCATTATTTAAAGTTGAAATGTACATTTAGTATGACTGTGAATGTTGATATCACGATGTTATTAGGGAAAGTATATCAAAAGGGAATAAAATTTTATCCCGTTTTTATATATTTAATTTCTAGAGTAGTAAATAATCATAAAAAATTTCGAACATGTTTTAACGATGAAGGAGTTGTAGGCTATTGGGAGGAAATGATACCGAGTTATACAATCTTTCATAAAGATGATAAGTCTTTTTCAAGTATATGGACGGATTATTCAAGTGATTTCCGCACTTTCTATAATAATTATGAAGACGATATGAGATGCTATGCTAGTGTTCATGGTCTTTTCACGAAAGAAAATATTCCGCCTAATGTATTTCCGATTTCTAGCATACCTTGGACTAGTTTTACTGGATTTAATCTTAATATTAATAATGATGAAAATTTTCTATTGCCAATTATAACTTGTGGGAAATATTTTAACGATGGAAACAAGGTTATGCTACCAGTTTCATTACAAGTACATCATTCGGTTTGTGATGGATATGATGCGAGTCAATTTATAGAAGATTTACAGCAGTTAAGTAATACTTGCAACGAGTGGCTTAAGTAATATCTAATTTTTAATTATATAAAGTGAAACTTTAATCAGTGGGGTGTCAGCCCCCGCTGATTATTAGCCCGACCCCCACCTAACTTCTTTGCTTTCGCTGAATTTTGAGGTGGGGGTCTTACTGCCCGGCAAATAGCGGGATAAAATTGAAAATGAATAAAAGAAGAGACCATGTTTATATTACATGGTCTCTTTTTATTATTCATTAATACTAAGTAATCGTGGAAAATATAGGGTGATTTGTAGTTTAATAGTAAAGAGGGTGATTAGTGTTAATTTTCTTTGTTTTTAAAAATTTAAGGATATAAATGTTTTAATAGGGGGTAATAAAGTGAAGTTCATAAGCATTGAAAAAGATGAGATCCTAATTGAGAATATGGCAAATTTGTATTGTAAAGTATTTGAGAAAACAAATTTCAATGAAATGATCGAGAGAATGAACAGGCATATAGAATATACAGGTTTTAAAGGTATAGTAGCAATAAATGATGAAAATGAAGTAGTTGGTTTTACTTATGGTTATCGCTCAATCGAGGGACAGTACTATAATCAATTAATGAGAGAAGCGTTACATCTAGAGCAAGTAGACGAATGGTTACAAGATTGTTTTGAATTTGTAGAGTTAGCAGTCCACCCACAATATCAAAATGAAGGTCTTGGAACGAAATTACATAATGAATTATTAGAAGGGATTCCAAATAGAACGAGTGTTTTAACAACACAAATAAACAATGAAAAAGCACGTTCGTTATATGAAAGATTAGATTGGGTAAATGTATTAGAACCAGTTCATCCAAGTAAAAATGATGTACCATATGTAATAATGGGAAAAGCATTAAAAACAAAAGTGAATTGATAATTATGCCATTCACAAAAATGGTTGGTTTGTAATAATGAAGGGGAAAACGAAAATGACGAAAATATCTATAGAAAAAGCTACAATTTTAGATGCTGAGAAATTAACAGAAATAATGAAAAGAACATTTGATGCAGAAGCAAAACAATGGCTATACGGCCAAGATGATGTCATTGATTATAACATTCAACCGCCAGGATATTCTTCAGTTGAAATGATGGAATATTCCATTGAAGAATTGGATTCTTTCAAAGTTGTAATGGATAAAGAAATAATCGGAGGGATAATAGTTACGATTTCTGGTAAGTCGTACGGTCGAATTGATCGTATTTTTGTAGATCCTGTTTATCAAGGAAAAGGAATTGGATCACATGTTATGAAATTAATAGAAAAGGAATATCCGAACATAAAGATTTGGGATCTCGAAACATCTAGTAGACAAATTAACAATCATCACTTTTATAAAAAGATGGGTTACCAAATGATTTTTGAATCGGAAGATGAGTATTGTTACGTGAAAAGAATAAAAACAAGCTCAAACAAAGCGAGTGTAGTTACAAATAAAGATATGAAAAATAGTCAATACGAAAACTGTAATTTAGCAAATACAGAGTATTATCAAGTGAATTTAAAAAACAGTTCATTTGTTGGTAGCAATATAATGAATATGAATATGAGTAATTGTAATGTAAGTCAATCCAAGTTTAGAAATATAAATTTTAGAAGGTCATCATATGCAGATTTAAATCTTTCTGGCAGTAAATTTAATTTGGTGACTTTAGGTGGAGTGCAATTTAAAAATACAAGTCTCGGAGATGAGAAGGAACCTATTGTATTCGATAAATGTGATTTGGAAGGTAGCACTATAAGTAATAGTAATCTGAAAAATATTGAAATAGAAAATTGTGATATAGTCGGCATGAAACTAAATGGTATTCTGATTGAAAATTTGCTTGATTTATATAACAAGGTGAAAAGTTAACCAAATCCATATAGTCGTTAATCTTTTTGGAAATTAAGTATTATATCGAAATAATTATGTAAAAATGACATAAAGAAATACGGGCGAGAAGGTCATTCGTGAACGTTTCTAGAATACACACAAATATATTGTTATTTATATGGAGGAGAGAAAGATGGGAATCAACGTTAGAGCAGTAGAAATACAAGATGCTAGAGCAATTCATCGTATATGTATACAGGATGGCGTTTTACCGTATATGGTTTTCTTACCTAGCATGCGTGTAGAAGCTATGGAAAATAGAATTCGAAATTTAGCACCAAATCAATTTGAATTTGTTGCAGAATATGATGGAGAAGTTGTTGGGTTTGTAGGTTTAACACAAAGTCTGGGCCGAAGATCTCATTCAGGCGATTTATTCATTGGGGTAGACAGTGAATATCATAATAAAGGAATTGGGAGAGTACTTCTTACGAAGATGCTTGATTTGGCTGATAATTGGTTAATGTTAGAGAGAGTAGAACTAGGTGTGTTAGAAACGAATCCAAAAGCAAAAGCTTTATATGAAAAATTTGGATTTGTAGAAGAGGGAGTAAAGATAGGGAATTTGAAAGCTCATGGAAAGTTTATTAATGAAATTATGATGAGTCGTTTTAGACCGAATGGTTTAATTGTACATAATGAATAGTTAAAAGCATGACAGTATACTGTCATGCTTTTTTATTAGAACTTGGCTGCAATAAAAATAATACTAAACCGATAAAAATAACGGTAATTCCTAGTCCTTGTTGTAAAGAAATGGTCTCATGTAATATAAAGTACGCTAGTATACAAGTGCCAATTGTTTCACCTAAAATACTCATTGAAATTACAGTAGCACTCATCCATTTTAATAACCAATTAAAAATGGTTTGTCCTAAAATTGTAGCAATGAAAGCTAATCCAATAAAGCACAACCAAGTTTGTGTAGAGTAATGGATGAAAGATTCTTGTTGCGTGAAAGCAAATATGCCAAGAAAGCCAGCACTACTTCCATAACTAATTACTGAATAGGGTATAAGTGACAAATCTTTACGAACGTGTTGGCTAATGAAAAAATAAGCAGTAATGATACCGGCAGCAATAAATGCTAAAATATCTCCATATAAAGCTTCTCCACTAATTTGGAAATCTTGCCAGCCAATGATGATACTACCTGAAATAGCGATGAGGCAACCAATAACTGCTCCTTTCGTAAATCTCTCCTTAAATAAAAAATAACCACCAATCATTGAGAACAAAGGTTGTAACGTTACGATAACTGTAGAGCTTGCTACAGAAGTATATTGTAATGATTCAAACCATAGTACATAATGTGCAGCTAAAAATAGCCCAGATACGAATCCAAGTGCCCATTGTTTTTTCGTTAAAGTTTTTAGCTCATTTCGACTATTTTTATTAAATAGTAATAACGGTAACAGAATTAGTGTGGCAAAGAATAATCGGTAAAAAGCAATGATTGTCGCAGGAGCATCTGCCAATTTTACAAAAATTGCTGAAGTTGATAAGGCGAATACACCAAAAAATAAGCTGCAATATGAAAGAATAGTTGATTTCAAAGTTTGTCCCTCCGATAGAATGTTTATTATAATAAACTTAATGCGATATAATGTACAAAAGTAAGTATATAAGTCCCAGAGATAATAGGGAAGGGTTATTTGCCTTTGTTTAGTATGTCAGCACAAAGACAACGAAACATGCATTATGATGGACGAAAGGAAGTTTTACTATGATACATGATAGGCTTGGACAAACGGTATTAAGTTATCGTAAGAAAAATAATATGACAATTCGTGATTTCGCTGATTATGCGGGGATTAGTACATCACTAATTAGCCAAATTGAAAGAGGACATGCTAATCCTTCTTTAAATGTTTTGGAATTAATTGCAAAAGCATTAAATGTACCGCTGTTTACACTTTTTATTAACGATATTGATACAGATTCGCTCATTTCTAAGAAAAAAGATCGAAAAAAAGTATATCGGGAAAACAATGATCACATTGTATATGATGTATTAACACCTGATTTTATGAAAGCACGTATTGAAATGTTAATGATGGATTTAAATAAACAAGCAAATACAACAGAAAGCCATTATTCCCATGAAGATAAGGAAGAGATTGCTGTTATTATGAAAGGGGAAGTGTATGTGGAATTGGAGGGAAAAGAATATTTTTTAGAAGAAGGCGATGTTGTACGTATTCCACCGAATGTGAAGCATCGATTTTTGAATAAAAGTGATGAATCGAATCACATTTTATTTGTCCTGACACCATCTTTAGGATGAAAATATAGTGATTTTTATTAGGAGAGGAAAAAAATGGAAAACAAAAGTATTTTAAAAGGCGGTCTTTCAATTATTTCTCAATGTAAAAAAGAAACAAATGATATTTGGCATGCACATTTTGGAGCAGCTGCAATTGCTAGTTATTTTTTTATGAAAGATAATAATATTGATGAAGAAACAGCTCGTAATATGTATTCGCAAACAAGGATGATGCTGAACAAGAAAAAAATTGGTGAGATGATTGATGATAAAAAAGAAATAGATTTTCAGATTGCGGAAAATATGATTATAAAATCTTTAGAACAAACGATTGATGAGCTTCATTGGGTGGGGCATAACGTCATTTATGCGTCATTGAGTTTATTAGCTATGAAAGAGCTACAAAAATGGGGTGATAATCAAGCAATTGAAGGGATTACTACTCTTATTTTATCATTTCGAAAAACAATTCCAGGTAGATCGTGGATTGGTTATACGACGAAAGAAGTAAAACAATTAAGTTTTGAAGAGGAGATACAAAGTGAATTGAATAATCCAACACAAGTATCTCAGTTCATTTTAAATGAGTTATCGAAATTTAATAGTATTTATCGAGCGGAATCACATCATGATTTAATTGGCCATTTGCTTACATACTCCCACGCAATTAATATAATGTACGATTTAGGACATATAGATATATTTCAACGAGGGATACGTCCGCTTTTAAAACTAGTATACGTACTAAGAGCTAGCCAAAAGCTCAAGCTGAATACGGAAATAACTTTACACTCACCTATAGATCGATTACCTTTAATTCAATCTAAACGTGCAAATATTTTACCAACTGAAAATATATTTTGGATAAAAGACTATAGTGAATTCGATTGGGATTTTGGTCATGTATTTAAATTCTCATATAGTTATTTTAATCATATACAGAGAGCTCCAAATTATAAAGATATCACATTAGAAAAATTCCGTTATGTTATTAATTCTTAATGAACGTTAATGATCTGTAAAAGGAAGTTTAATCTAGTTTCTTTTTTTGTTAGTAGTATATTATTTTTTCAAATATGTAAGATTTTACATGCGTATTTTACTTTTACTAATTATGTAAGTAGGCTATACTGAAATACATACATTTTATTTTTGGAGAGATGTAAAACGACATGGAACTAGCGAAATTGGAGAAAGTAATTGAAATAAAAAAAGAAGAACTTTTATATTTAGTATCGGATTATGGAATTCAACATGAAAAAGTATTGGCATTGAGTCAAGAACTAGACAAATTAATCAATTACTTTATGTTTTTAAAATAAAGAGAACTATGACGGGGTTTGTAAATGTTATAGTTCTTTTTTATTAGGTAATTTGAAAATATATTAAAATATATTGTCTAATTTCTTACAGAATGCGCAACTTGCTAGTCGAATATAAGGACTTTTGGTTATAATAAAAAGGAATTATTAATTGTATCGGTTAGGAGCGCAGCACATATGAAAACAGTTGTTGTTATCGGTGGAGGTATAACGGGACTTTCTACTATGTTTTATTTAGAAAAATTAAAAAAGGATTATAATATCGATTTAAATTTAATTCTTATTGAGAAAGAAGAGTATTTAGGTGGTAAAATCCATAGTGTGGAAGAAAAGGATTTCATTATGGAGTCAGGGGCGGATTCAATCGTTGCTCGTAATGAACATGTTATGCCACTTGTAAAAGATTTAAATTTAGAAAATGAAATGGTATATAATGAAACGGGTATTTCTTACATATATTCTGAAAACATGTTACATCCAATTCCTTCTGATACTATATTTGGGATACCGATGAGTGCCCGGTCGTTGTTTAGCAGTACGCTAGTCTCAACGAAGGGGAAAATCGTAGCTTTAAAAGATTTCATAACGAAAAATAAAGAGTTTACGAAAGATACATCACTTGCTCTATTTTTAGAAAGCTTTTTAGGGAAAGAGTTAGTGGAAAGACAAATTGCTCCTGTGCTTTCAGGCGTATATTCTGGTAAATTGAATGAGCTTACAATGGCATCTACATTACCGTATTTACTGGATTATAAAAATAAGTATGGAAGTATTATTAAAGGTTTTGAAGAGAATAAAAAACAATTTCAATCAGCAGGAAATAAAAAATTCGTATCATTTAAGGGTGGATTATCTACGATAATTAATCGCTTAGAAGAAGTGCTGACTGAAACTGTCGTAAAAAAAGGTGCTATAACGACGGCTGTAAGTAAACAAGAAGATCGATATGAGATTTCTTTTGCAAATCATGAAACAATACAAGCAGATTATGTTGTTTTAGCAGCTCCACATGATATAGCGCAAACTTTATTACAGTCTAATGAGTTAAATGAGCAGTTTAATACATTTAAAAACTCATCTCTTATTAGTATTTATTTAGGATTTGACATACTAGATGAACAACTACCAGCTGACGGTACGGGGTTTATTGTAACGGAAAACAGTGATTTACATTGTGATGCTTGTACATGGACAAGTCGAAAGTGGAAACATACATCGGGTAAACAAAAATTATTAGTTAGAATGTTTTATAAGAGTACCAATCCGGTATATGAAACAATCAAGGATTACAATGAAGAAGAATTAGTACGAGTAGCTTTATATGATATTGAAAAGAGTCTCGGAATTAAAGGTGAACCAGAAGTAGTTGAAGTTACAAATTGGAAAGATTTAATGCCGAAATATCATTTAGAACATAATCAAGCGGTTCAAGCATTGCAAGAAAAAATGACAAATCTTTATCCAAATGTATATTTAGCTGGTGCCTCATATTACGGTGTTGGAATTGGTGCGTGTATTGGAAATGGAAAGAATATTGCCAATGAAATAATGGCTACATTAAATAAATAATACTGTAGAATAAATAAAAACTGTTCCTTCAGCAAAATGAAGGAACAGTTTTTATTTATTTTATTTGAATGGAAATTTTATTGTTTTTTACATTGTTTTCTTTTATTGTTAATGTTATTTCTCCAGATTCTTTAAATGAATACGGTGATAGTTGATAAATATCTTTTATATCATGTTTTTCTTGTAATTTACTTATCGGTATTAATACGATATTTGGCTTCCATGTTTCTTGTTTTCCTGAAGGATATTCTATAAGTATTACCGGATTTTTTAACTGCATTTTTTTCCAAGAGACGAAATATAGTTGAACTTCAGTATCTTTTTTTAATAATTCTTCGGAGAAATAACCGAATTCGCCTACATTACCGAAAACAGTGTAGTTTTGATTTTTTAATTTAATATCTAAATAACTAGGTTGATATGTTACTGCATGATAAGTTCCATATGAAAGTGAGAGTATGGCAGCGATTAAAATACCGATTGAAAATGTCTTAAAGCTATTGCCTTTAAAGTTAGTCATCATGAAAGAGTTTGGTGTGAATTTTTTTGCGAATAAAAAAATAAGTAATATGAGTAAGAGGGATAAGCCGATGAATATATACATAGGAAATTTACACCTCCACAATAAAATAATATATTAACTATATTTTACCATAAATGTATGGGGTAGGGTGGTTGTTTGGAAGGAGAAAATGAAGAAACAATTTTTTTTACAGTTCTTGATAATTTGAAATTCGATTTATGGAAATTATAGCGTAATGTTTGAGTAGTAATCAGAAGGTATCCAATTCGTGTATATAGAATAAAGAGGGAATGCGTCATTAGAAATGTTTGATTTATGGAACAATAAGGACTTTAGTAATTATAAATATTTTTTCTGATATAATGAATGAGTAGAGAGAAAGGAGTGATCCTATGGCATTTCCTATATTAGAAACAGAACGCTTACGTTTAGTTGAAATAGAACAATCTTATTGTCAAAAAATATATGAAATCTTTTCATTGGATGAAGTAACGTGTTATTACGGTATGAATTCTTTTACGGAGTTTGGACAAGCTTCACGTATGATCGAATCTTTTTCGAAAAATTACTTTGAGAAAAAGGCAATACGATGGGGAATTGTGTTAAAAGAAACGAACGTTTTAATAGGAACAATTGGACTAAACAATTTACAATTATGGAGTAAACGATCTGAGATTGGATATGACCTGCATCCTCGTTATTGGGGAAATGGTTATGCGTCAGAAGCGTCTCGAGAAATTATTGATTATGGGTTTAAAGATTTGGGTTTGTTTAGAATTGGAGCTATTACATATCCTGAAAATGTTACTTCTTGTAGAATGTTATCTAAAATCGGCTTTCAAAAGGAAGGTCTATTGCGCGGATATATTCATCAAGGAAATAAGCAACACGATGCATTATTGTATTCTATAGTGCGAACTGATATTGAAGACATAAATTTATAATAAAAAAAACCTCTTAATTAAAAGAGGTTTTTTTTTATTATAAATTAACCTAATTTAGGTAATAAACGTTCTCCGCTTTTCATGCTACTTTTACATAAAGGGCATTTAGGCTCTTCTTCAAATGAAAAGTTCTTTCTCATCCATCCTAAACAATCCTCTGATTCACATTCCCAAACAGGGGTTTGTTCTGGTGGTACTTCTGCTACATCGTTCTTTCGATTGCGATACATGTAACCACTCCTTTTATGTAAAAAATTTTAGTTATATATTAAAAAGGTTGTTAACCTTGCTGGTAACAACCTTTTTATTGTTTGAATTATAGCTTTACAACGTTTTTAGCTTGAGGTCCGCGGTTACCTTCTTCAACTTCGAAGCTAACTTCTTGACCTTCGTCAAGAGACTTGAAGCCGTCGCCAGTGATAGCTGAGAAGTGAACGAATACGTCGTTACCGTCTGCAACTTCGATGAAACCGAAACCTTTTTCGCTGTTAAACCATTTTACTTTACCTGTTAATGTCATGGTAATGCCTCCTAAAAGTAGAAAAATTACAATATGATCGGCCTTATTTGAATGAAAATAAAAGTTCACATATTATCAAAAACCCATAAGGAGTACAAAATGTCCCTGATTGATACTTGATAATATGCAAAGAAAATATAGTGTTAAATTGACCTTAATTACTATCTTACAACAAATGGTGGGAAATAGCAAGTGCTGGTAATACCACTGAGTAATCTGGGTGATAATAGTAAAGGCACAAAGGCACCTCTTTTATTTATATATTATTCCTAATTTGGATTTATGCAAAATCATGTAAGAAAAACTTAGAGTAAATATTAATAATGTATTTTTTGTGGTAAAATATGGTTGTTACTGTTGGTAGTTAAATATTATAAAAGGAGAAAAGAAAGTGAAAAATAATTCATTTATAATAATTGAAGCAGCAAAAGCAGGGAGAAAAAAGGTCCACCCAGTCTTTGCTGTAATATTAGCCATTATATTTTTGACTTTAGGCGAACTTTTTATGTTATTTATGTTATTTTTACCAAAAGCTGAAACGATATTCATGAAAGGTATTTATGACAATGTTAGAATGGTGTTAACGTTTGGCGGAGCTATATTTATTTTATTTATATGGGTTCGTTTTGTAGAAAAAAGACCTTTTTCATCCATTGGTTTTTGGAAAGAGAAATGGATGAGAAATTATTTAAAAGGTGCGTTAATGGGGTTTGTATTTATTTCAACGCCAGTTATTCTACTATTATTAATGGGGAGTGTGAAATTGCAAGTACAACATATTACCTCAACAGTGATAGTAGGAATAGTAGGATCTCTAGTTGCATTTTTAATACAAGGGGCAACGGAAGAAATTATTGTACGAGGTTGGTTATTCCCGGTTCTTTCTGTTAGAAGTCGTATATGGGTTGGAATAATTGTAACTTCATTTTTATTTGGATTTCTTCATCTACTTAATCCGGGAATTACAATATTATCTATATCGAATATAATATTAGTGGGTGTTTTCGCAGCTTTATACGTATTGAAAGAAGACGGTCTGTGGGGAATATGTGCATGGCACTCAATTTGGAACTGGGCTCAATATAATGTATATGGTTTTGCAGTTAGTGGCACAACTGTATATTCTACTCCAATTTTTAAGTCTATAACAAATGGCCCCGAATTCCTTCATGGAGGCACGTTCGGAATTGAAGGTAGTATCATTACAACAATCATGCTCGCTATTGCTTCAATTGTTTTATGGAGAAAGTTATGGGGAAGAAAAGTGAAACAACGAAATTTTAGTTAATGAAAGAGGGAGAAACTATGGGGATAATAGCATTTGAGGGAGCAAGCGCTGTTGGTAAAAGTACCACGTGCCGTGAATTAGAAAAGAATTATGGTGCTTATATAATACCTGAAGTGAATTCTTTATTTGAAAGGCCAAAAAATGAACATAGAACATGGTATTTTGAAAAACAAGTTGAGCGCTGGAATATAGCTGTTCAGAAGTCAGAGCAATATGAATTAGTAATACTTGATGGTGATATATTTCAGCCACTTAGTTATAATTGGTGTTTTCATTTTGATATATTTAATCAGCCATTATCTTTAATAGAAAATTTTTATAAAGAAAAGATGTTAAATAGGGAAATTGGTTTTCCGGATCAATATTTTTATTTATATACGAACGATGGAGAACTTAGAAAGCGGAAAGTATATGATGAAACGAAAAGAAGGAGAAACTTTGAAAAACATTTACATATATCAAAATCGTTTCAGCGTTATTATGAAAATTTAAATACTGTTACAGATGGGTATTGTAAATTAATTGAGGCGAAAAGTGTAAGAAATAATGAATTAGAAATAGTGAGAAACTCAAAAAATTTGAACGTGTGTGAAGAAAGAAGTTTTGATGTTTCGAGGTTAGATGCTATTACGAAGTGGTTAAAAGAAAATCGTGCATAAAGTAAAAACAACGAGTGTTGTAGAACGCGCTCGTTGTTTTTTTTGCTTCTTTATAAATATAAAGGAAAAATTTGTAGAATACTTTCAATATTTAACAGAATAATCTTTTAATTTTAAAGAAAAAGAAATACAATATGAGAAAGTATATATAAATAATATGATAGGGGATGGGATGCGATATTTTAAATGAAGTAACAGTTTTTATATAAAAAATAATTAGGTAGTCAGAACAGAGATATTTGGGAGGAAACAAGCGCGATGAAAACACTATTTAAAATAATAGGTATTCTAGCTGGTATGGCGGTAATCGGAGTAGGTTTAACATATGGTATGCTGCATTATTTAAATAATAGTAAACCAGCTGCGAAAAAGGCATCACCAGCTGCTCCAGCAGTAGAAGTATTAGCTGATAGTAACGTAAAAGCAGAAGATGCAAAGCTTTTAGAGAATGGCAATTATTCATTGCCAAATAGTGGTTTTAATAAAAATTTTAAATGGACAGATGAGAACATACAGACAGCATTACATGAAATGGCACATCAAAAAGCGAAAGCTGATCAAAAGTGGGGCTATATTTTTATTACACAAGAGCGGATTGAAAGCTTAATTGATATTGTAAAGAGTAATGATCTTGTACAGGGAAGTACATATGTAGAAATTTTAGAACGATGGAAACAAGGAAAATATGAAAAGGTTGATGCAGATCACAATAAGATTTGGAAATTACAAAGTGGGAATTTAGGAGAAGGAAAAGGAGTAATGTCGGAAGCTGAGCAAAAAGAATTAATTAATCAAGTGTTTATGAACAAAGGTACATATTCAGGGAGTAAATTAATTGCAGGTGGCGGACAGACTAATAAATAATATACTAATTAATGTAAGAGAGTAATTGCTTATTAGGCAATTACTCTTTTTATATGTACTTCTTAATATCTTAATCTCGTTCAAGTAAGGAAAGAAACGACTGTAACACCGGAGCAATCCATCTAGATTTATGATAGATGACATGACTTTGAATAACTGCTGGAGTTTCGATAGGCTGAAAACACAGTTGTTCTTTTTGACAACTTTCTTGTACAACGATATAAGGAAGAATTGAAATACCTAACTCACACATAACAGATTGTTTAATGACTTCAACACTGGAAGTTTCAAATGTTTTATCTGGAATATTCCCGCTTTGACGTAAAAAACGATCTACCATCGGTCTATACCCGCAGCTTTGTTCTGTAAAAATAAACTGGGTGTCCTGTAATAACTGAAATGGATTTGCGTGTGCAGCGGAATAAGCGGGTAGAATCCATCCAAATGTTTCATTACTAAAAGTGCGCGTAATAAAATCATTATGTTCTATACTTTCTCCAATTATGAAGATAACATCTGTTTCTCCTTCACGTAATTTTTGTAATGCTTGTTCATTTGTGTTTGTTTCCAGTACGATATTTACTTTCGGATTTTTCTGTTTGTAAGTACGTAATAATTGTGGTAATCGGTACACCGCTAATGATTCATTAGATGTAATACTTAATGTCCCTTCCAAATGATCGGTATTTTGGGGGATTTCTTGTGCTTTTTCATATATTGCAAGTAATTCTAAAGCATAAGGGTGAAATTGATGACCCGCTTTTGTAAGTAGTACTTTTTTTCCTAACCGATCGAAAAGAGGGATATGTAAATCGTTTTCTAAAGCTTTCATATGTGCTGTAACAGTAGATTGTGCATAACCTAGCGCATGAGCAGCTTTAGAAAAACCACCATACTTAACGATGGCACAAAATGTTTTAACGTGTCTCATCTCCATAAATGGTCCCTCCTTTATTATCATGATTTGTGAATGATTATATCATGTATTTCAATTTTCCAAATGATTAAATCCCTTATAAAATGAAATTGTAGAAATATTCATTCAAGTGATATTGGAGGAGAAAAGATGATCAAAAAGAGTTATCATGTAGCTGTTGTTGGGGCTACAGGTGCAGTAGGGCAGAAAATTATTGAACTGTTAGAGAATGAAATGAAGTTTAATATAGTTGAAGTTACATTGCTTTCGTCAAAACGATCTGCTGGTAAGACAGTGCAATTTAAAGGACGAGAGATAATTATACAAGAGGCAAAAACAACTAGCTTTGAAGGTGTAGATATTGCTTTTTTTAGCGCTGGTGGAGAGGTATCTAGACAATTTGTAACTCATGCAGTTTCTAGCGGTGCGATTGTAATTGATAACACGAGTGAGTACCGAATGGTGCACGATGTACCACTCGTTGTTCCAGAAGTAAATGCACATACTTTAAAGGAACATAACGGTATCATTGCAGTTCCGAATTGTTCAGCATTACAGATGGTAACAGCACTTCAGCCAATACGAAAATCATTCGGATTAGAACGAATTATCGTTTCAACATACCAAGCTGTATCTGGTTCTGGAATTCATGCGATTCATGAATTAAAAGAGCAGGCTAAGTCTATACTTGCAGGTGAAGAAGTGAAGAGTGATATATTACCGGTGAAAAAAGATAAAAAACATTATCCAATAGCGTTTAATGTACTGCCTCAAGTAGATATATTTACAGACAATGATTTCACTTTTGAAGAAGTCAAAATGATTCAAGAAACGAAGAAAATATTAGAAGATGAAAACCTGAAAATGGCAGCTACTTGTGTACGTGTTCCAGTTGTATCGGGGCATTCAGAATCGGTTTATATAGAACTGGAAAAAGAAGCAAGCGTTGCGGAAATCAAGGAAATACTAATGGATGCACCAGGTGTTATTTTGCAGGATACCCCTAGTGAACAGTTGTATCCAATGCCATTATATGCAGAAGGGAAAATAGATACATTTGTCGGAAGAATACGTAAAGATCCTGATACGCCAAACGGATTCCACCTCTGGATTGTTTCCGATAACCTATTAAAAGGTGCGGCTTGGAATTCAGTTCAAATCGCAGAGACTTTAGTGGAAAAGGGGATACTTTAATATAGTTTAAAAAACTGGGGAATCGTTAATGATTCCCCAGTTTGTATTTCATAATTGTTTTCTTTATTTCGGCCAACTTTAATTAAAATTAGTCGTTATTGAATTTTTATAAATATCTACTTTATGTGCAGTGAAGCGTAAGGTTTTGGATTCTGCATGAATTGTAAGATTAATAATAATCGATAACGGCATTTCGACCGTTTTCACAATATCTTCTATAGAAATATACTCATTTTTTGCTTCCTTATAATAAACAACAGAACGAATTACGGCCTCGTCACCTTCAATATCAATTTCACACATCATAGGGAATTTTTCACCATTATGTAAGAATAATTCGCCTAGTACGATTGAACCGTTTAATTCTTCTGTAAAATTAGTAGTTGCCGCTGGTTTTACCCATGTTTCGTCATGTTCTTCGTTTTCCTCTTCATCTATTGCCCATTCCCAAATGGGGTTTTGTTTTAGGTCCTCAATAGTTAATTTATCAATTGGTTTGCAACTACTTATACATAAATTCTCCTTTTATTTTGATAAATAAGTTTTTTGATTTCATGAATTAGATGATTGCTTATAAGTGGGTTTAACAAAGTATTTTGCTCATTTGATATCCAAACTACTTTATTTTGAAATAAAGCTATTACAGCAATATTAACAAAACTTTAATTGTCTAGTAA
The DNA here is from genome assembly GCF_050312695.1 of Bacillus sp. AF62. NCBI lineage: Bacteria > Bacillati > Bacillota > Bacilli > Caryophanales > Bacillaceae > Bacillus > Bacillus sp. AF62. The sequence continues at coordinate 41,001 of NZ_JBNPJZ010000055.1, forward strand.
ATAATTATTAGTGGAGATATTAAAATGGGATGGTGTTAAAGAAAGATAGTAAAAAACATCAAGGATGAATGAAATCCATTTGGTACGATATGGATATATCCAATGTGAGGGGGAGTTTGATGTATCAAGTAAAGGGGTATTTTTCATCATTAAAAGGAAGTTATTATGAGATTGGAAAGCAACAAGGGGAATTCGTGAAACAAAATCCGTATCTCATCCCGCAATTTATACACGAAGAAAATGTAATATCTAATAACCATTGGACAGAATCGAGAAATATACTAAACAAACATTGTCCAGGCATAAATGAAGAAATTGAGGGGTTTTGTGAAGTGTTAAAAATTCCTTCAAAAAATATGATGTATTACTATCAAACACTATTGAAAGCAGGTTGTAGTCATTGTGCAGTATTACCTAAAAAGACCGATTTAGAGCACACATATGTATTAAGGAATTATGATTTGTCACCAGTAATAGATGATATGCGTTTTTGTTCAACTCATGTTGAAGGTGCGTATGCACATAGTGGCTTTTCTACTCAATATTTTGGCCGAACGGAAGGGATAAACGAGCATGGATTAGCTGTTACATTTTCAGCATGTGGTCAACCAGTAGGAAATATTGCAGGTTTAAGAAAGCCAATGGTGAGTGGTTTACAATGTTTTGCGGTAATTCGATTGTTGTTGGAGAAATGTAAAAATGTGCAGGAAGCTAAGTTACTAATAGAAGAAATCCCAATTGCTAGTAATATTAATTTAATAATAGCTGATCCTTTAAATGCAGCATATATTGAAATATTTGACGGTCATAAATCCACAATAACGATTGATGGTGAAAAACAAGCTTTTATTGTATCAACAAACCATGCAGTTAGTTCATCAATTCAGAAATTAAATAATAGGAAATTAGAACAATCAACAAAGAGATATCACCTTTTACATGAGCATTTAAATAGATGTGAACAAGTAAGCATAGAGTCTTTAAAAAAGTTAGTAGAAGAAGAATATCCTGCTGGACTTACTGTGCATAACTATGAAGAATGGTTTGGAACTTTACATTCTGTATTATTCGATTTACATGATCGTACAATGAAGATTTGTTTCGGATCACCACTTTTAAACGACTGGTATTCATTGAAAGTTGGAGGAAGTATGCCGTTTTCTGAGGTGAACGTGAACTTTAAAAATAAAACTTATACTGACTTTTGGAAGGAAGATAAGAATGAATTGATACCTAAAAGATAAATGGGATAAGATGGTGATGTAAAGAGTGCATTTATACTGGAGGGATTATCAATACTAAAAGTTATGTTACCATTTGTTCTTATCTTTTTTCTTGTCATTGCGATGTATATTGCTTATCAAAAGAGAAAAAAATCTGGGATAAAAGGATTGAAAAGTTCGTTAACTTCTATTTGCTTCTTTTCACTTGCAATCTTAAATATGTTTGCATATTGGTTTCATTTTGGCGGTGCTTTTACTTGGTTATTTTCAATTGTATTATTGCTAGTTGGTGCATATTTTACTAAATATATTCCAATATCTAAAAAGGTACATTAAAGTTTATAAGAGTTAAATATAATGTTTACTTTGTTTTGAAAAGAGATTATTCTACTAAATTGTTGTGAAACGGTTTCATAGGATAATCTCTTTTGTTTAGTTTTGGAAAGAACGTACTGTGATTTTTAGTTGCTCAATAAATTCTCGAGTTGCAGCACACATATATTTATCTTTTCTATAAATTAGCCCTATTTCAATTATTGGAGTAGGGTTTTCTATTTTAATAGCTTGAATGTTTTTATTTTGTAAAAAGTCTATATATGGTTTGGGTAACACTGTAATTCCCATTCCTTTGGAAACCATTTGGATTAAAGATTCCATCGTACTAATTTCTAAAATTGGCCTTGGTTTAAAGTTGAATTTTTGACAATGAGATGTAATTAGTTCGGTTAAAAAGAAATTTTTAGGCAAAAGAATTAAAGGGTAGTTCTGTAATTCAGCAATAGATACATGGTTACGTTCAGCTAATCGATGACCAGTGGGCACGACTAATGTAAGATCGCTTGTGTATAGAGGGATGGAGATAATCTCTTTATCTTGCACCGGGAGAAATGTAATTCCAATATCTAGTTCGTTTTGTAATAATTTTTCACGAATATCTCCTGTACGAAGCCCTAATACAGAAAGTTCTATATTGGGATATAAATTATTAAAATTTAAAATAGCTGGTGGTAGTAAATAATTTACGACGGTTAACAAAGCCCCTATTGTTAAGGAACCTTGCTGTAATCCGTTTAGGTCTTGAATAGCTGAACGAGCTTGTTCGACTTCATGAAAAATGGTTTTACTATGTGATAATAAAATCTTCCCTGCTTCAGTTAATGATATTTTTTTACCAATTCGATCGAAAAGTGGCATTCCTACTTCATGCTCTAATGCACGTATTTGTTGACTTAGTGAAGGCTGTGAAATATTTAATTTTTCAGCTGCTTTTGTGAAATGTAATTCTTTTGAAACAGCTAAAAAGTATTCAAGTTGTCGTAATTCGATTGGAATCACCTCAAGTATAATGATAGGTTATACCTATCATTATTATATAAATAATTGAATTGAACAATGATTTTAGAGGTTTTATAATCATCTTTATGTAACAGAGAGGGTTGTAAAAATTAATCGAGAGAAAATACATGTAACACCTGTAAAGGAGGAAATAGAATGGCTAATGAATATCAATTATTATCTTTAAATATAGGATTACCAAAAGAGGTTATATACGGCGGAAAAGTAATTCATACAGGCATAAATAAGAAACAAGTAAAGGAACCGGTATATTTATCCTTTGTAAAATTTAATGGAGATGGACAGGCGGACTTAGTTCATCATGGAGGAGTAGTTAAAGCAGTTTGTGTTTATACTGGTGATCACTATCCATACTGGGAAAAAGAATTGAATCAAGATCTTGTATATGGGGCTTTCGGAGAAAATATAACAGTTAGTGGTATGCGCGAAGAGGATGTTTGTATTGGTGATACGTTTGAGCTCGGAGAGGCAATCGTACAGGTAACACAACCAAGGCAACCTTGTTTTAAATTAGCAAAAAAATATAATATTCCAAAGTTACCACTATATTTTCAAGAAACAGGATATACAGGATTTTATTTTCGTGTATTAAAAGAAGGGTGGGTATCATCAGTCGATACATTAAAAAGTCTACAGTCTGATCCGAAAGGTGTTTCAATAGCGTTTGCTAATCGTATCATGCATAAGGAAAAACAAAATATTGAAGGGGTAAAAAGAATATTAGAAGTAAATGCACTTTCAAGTAGTTGGAGAAAGTCTTTTGAAAAGCGTATAAGTGGAGAAGAAATTAATACGAAGGAAAGACTTGAAGGGATAAAAGAATAAAAAAATTTTATTATAAATAGTGTATTTCTATTAGTAAAAGCTAATTAGAAAGCGCTATTTTTATATAATAAACTAATTAATATCCAGAAATCTTAATATTGTTTTATTCGACTTATTTTCAAATAGTCAAAACATAAAATTAATTAGACTTTTTTTTTATGTTTTATGATAGTATATTGATTGGTAAGACCTCTATTTTTAAGAGTAGGTCATATAAGTATATCTAATTTAATGGAATTTAACATTTGGAGGTACAACATGGGGAATGTTGAAAAATTGGCAAGTCTTCTAATAGAAGAACCGAAAAGAGAGCAGTTATTTCCTTTATTTGAAGAAGTGTTTGGAATTAAAACTCAAACATTGAATGATTTTTCGGATAAAGGATATTGGGATGATACATATAAAGCTTTATCGTTTTTACAAGAAGATAAAGTGATTGCAAATGTTGCGGCATTTTCACTCCCATTATTAATTAATGGTGAAAAAATAAATGCGGCGGGTATTCAATCAGTAATGACACACCCTAATTTCCGTAGACAAGGGTTAATGACACAATTAATGGGTAAAATGATAGAAGAAATCGATAAGAAATGTGAATGTGCATTATTGTTTACGGAAAACCCTGAACTATATACAGCATTTGGATTTAAAGTTGTGCAGGAATATTTGATGACTATACCATATGATAAAAATATTAATAATAACGATTCACTACTTAAAAAGTTAGATTACTATAATATAGAGAATAGACAGTTAATACATGAAACTATTGATAGTAGCCAAAGACTTTCAAATAGTTTTTCAACTTTAAACTTCCATCCTTCATTTTATTTGAATATGTATGATTCGGAATGGAATGAGAAATTGTATTATTCAGAGAAACTAGATGCTCTAATCGTTTATGAAGTAGAAAATGAAAAGTTGAAATTATTTGGAGTATTTGCGCCAGTACTTCCGGTTTTAGATGAATTATGTGGAGAAATCAATGAAAGGTTTACGGAAATCGAATTTTATTTTTCTCCGGATCAATTAGGGGTTGAGGATGTACAGTTTACAGAAGTACAGTCTAGCAAGTATTTAATGGTTCGAAGTGATAAAGAGTTAGATTTTAAAGGTTATAAATTCCCAGTATTAGCGGAGTTTTAAATGTCTATATAAATGCTTTATTATGGAGGAGCTATGAATATATCGTATATACCAGAACATATTGAGCAACTCACTATAATGAATGTACCTGAATACTATAAAATTAATGATAATCATGCGTTTATTGTCCGTTCGAAAGCAGAAACTGATTTTTGGCTTAAAACACATTATGGTTTTGAAGTAATGAATGGTCATGTATTTTATAATGAGATGATGACAGACTTTCAAGCTGAAGTTCAGTTACGTATGAATCCAAATTCAAAATTCGATCAAGCAGGTCTTTTTGTTATGATTTCGGAGAACTGTTGGTTAAAAACATCTTTAGAATATATCCCTGAAGGGCCATCTCACTTAGGTGCTGTCGTAACGAATAATGGATATTCTGACTGGTCAACGCAAGATTATCCAACTGAAGCAGCTAAGCAACAACTTCGTTTTCGAATTATTCGAAAACGCGGTGATTATACAATATATGTGAAAAAGAGCCATCAGTGGGAACAAATAAGAATCGCTCATTTAATGGAGGATATAGGGAATGAGCCTATTAAAATAGGTTTTTACACGTGTAGTCCTTCTAAAAATAAGGGATTTGAGACTGAGTTTTTACATTTTACAATTGAAGAAATATAGATTAAAAACCGTATTCTTTTCATTAAGAATGCGGTTTTTGTATTTACATAATATAAAGCACATTTATTGACCAGAAAGTCATTAATACTTATCATTTAATAATGTTAAATATTAATTTACATAATATAATAGAAGTAATGAAGAAATTACAAAAAATATCGCTTAAATAAGGAGGGATATGAATTATTCAGTGGTAATTTCATGGGAAAAGGAGATTATGTATGAAATCATTTCGTAAGTTATTACAGTATTTAAAACCATACATGTTCTTCGCTATTATTGGGCCGCTATTTATGGTACTTGAGGTTGCGATGGACTTAATTCAACCGACTATTATGCAACATATCATTGATGTTGGGATTGCAAATCGGGATTTAAATTATGTAATAAAAATGGGGCTTCTTATGATAGGAGCAGCAGCACTCGGTTTAGTTGGAGGGCTTGGGTGTATGATGTATTCTACAAAAGCAGCTGTTAATTTCGCTACAGACATACGAAAAGATGTGTTTGCGAAAATAGAAACATTTTCTAGTAATAATCGGGACTCATTTGGAACAGGTAAATTATTAACAATCGTGACAAATGATATCACTTCCATTCAATCGGCAATGACGATGACATTACGTGTTCTCGTTCGTGGTCCACTGTTATTTATCGGAAGTATAATTATTGTTTTTGTAACAGCGCGAGAGTTATTTCCAATATTACTTGTAGTTGTTCCGATTTTATTACTTGCGATTATTTTAATTGCAAGTAAAGCAAGTGGTACATTTAAAAAGGTGCAAGAGGCATTAGACAAAGTGAATACAAAGCTACAAGAAAATTTATCTGGTGTGCGTGTTATAAAAGCGTATGTAAGACAAAAATACGAAATCGCTCAATTTGGAAATGTAAATACAAATTTAACGAAGATAAATATTCGAGCTGTGCAACTTATTTCTTTAATGATGCCAATCATTATGCTAGTTGTAAGTGGCGGGATTGTCGCAACATTATGGATTGGTGGAGAAAAAGTATTCGATGGAACGCTCCAAGTAGGAGCGATTTTGGCATTTATTAATTACTTGAATATCATTTTAATGTCACTTATGTCGATTAGCATGGTATTTATTCAAATTGCGCGAGCTTTTCCATCTGCGGATCGTGTACAGCAAGTGTTAAATACCGAGGTTGATATTATAAGCGAAGCGAATGCGATCGAACCTGAGAAAATTGAAGGAAATATCGAATTTAAAAATGTTAGTTATAGCTATACGAAAAATAATGAATACGTTTTAAAAGATATTTCGTTTAGCATTCAAAAAGGTGAAAAAGTAGGGATTATTGGATCAACTGGAAGTGGTAAATCTACCTTAGCGAAACTGTTACCACGTCTATATGATGTGGATCATGGTGAAATATGTATAGATGGAATAGATGTTAAAAAATATGATTTGCAAAAACTTCGTGCTTCAATAGGGTTTGTACCTCAGAAGGCGTTGTTGTTCTCAGGCAGTATAGAAGAAAATTTACGTTATGGTAAAGAAGATGCAACACATGACGAGCTGGAAGTAGCAGCTGCATCAGCTTGTGCGACTGAGTTTATCAATAAGCTGGAAGAATCTTATCAATATAATTTAACACAAGGCGCGACAAATCTATCAGGTGGACAAAAACAACGTGTATCAATTGCAAGGGCACTTGTGAGAAAGCCACCGATTCTCATATTAGATGATTCTACATCAGCAGTTGATGCAAAATCAGAGGCTACTATTCAAATAGCTTTAAAAACAAAATATAAAGGCACAACAACTTTATTAATTGCGTCCAAAATTTCTTCCATAATGGATGCGGATAAAATACTTGTATTAGATAATGGTGAATTAGTTGGCAATGGTACACATGAACAATTGTTAGAACAAAGTGAGGTTTATCAGGAAATTTATCTTTCCCAAGGTGGTAATTTGGATAAAGAAGGTGGGGAAGAACATGCGTAATTTTCAAGGGCAATTTGCTAATAAAGGTGGACGAAACACCCCAAAGATGGGAAAAGCTAAAAATGCTCAAGGAACTGTAATGCGGGTATGGAACTATATGGGCTATCAAAAAGCTGCTCTTATGTTTGTTATATTTCTAGTCGTTGTTACTACATTACTTGGATTATTAGGTCCCTATTTTATGGGAGTTATTATAGATCAATATATTGTACCGAAAGATTTAAGTGGTACAGCAAGAATGTGTATGTTACTTATCGTGATTTACGGTGTAACTGTACTTTTAACATGGTTACAAACATTTGTCATGATTAACGTTGCATTAAAAACAATTCAAAAAATACGACAAGATATTTTTGAGAAAATCCAAACGCTTTCTTTACGGTTCTTTGATGTGCGTTCCCAAGGTGATTTAATGAGCCGTGTGACAAATGATATAGATAATTTGAATCAAGCTTTGACACAAAGTGTTGTACAAATCATTTCATCAGCGTTAACTTTTATAGGTGTAACGATTGCAATGTTCGCCTTAAATTGGATTTTAGCAATTGTAACTTTAATTACAGTACCTATTATGTTTTACGTTACAAAAAAACTAGTTGCATATAGTGGTAAAAACTTTGCGAAGCGTCAAAAAGATTTAGGTGAATTAAATGGATTTATTGAGGAAGCAATTACAGGTGCGGATGTTACAACGTTGTACGGAAAAGAAAAAGAAACTGTACAAAATTTCAATAAAATTAATGAACAGCTAAGAGTTTCAGCTACGAAGGCTGATACATTTTCAGCTTTTATTTTTCCAAGTATGAACTTTATTAATAACTTAGGTATGGGGCTTGTCATTGGGACTGGATCAGTTATGGTTTTAAACGGAATGACAACAGTAGGAGTTATTGCGGCTTTTATTAATTATTCTCGTCAATTCTCAAGACCGCTAAGTCAATTTGCGACTTTAATGAATACAATTCAAGCGGCAGTTGCTGGTGGAGAACGTGTTTTTGAAATTATGGATGAGGTACCAGAAATTCAAAATAAAAAAGACGCATTCGTTGTACAAAATTTACAAGGGCATGTTGCACTTGAGAATGTTTCATTTGGCTACGCAGAAAATAAAACGATTTTAAAAGAAGTGAGTCTTAAAGCGCAGCCAGGAGAGACAATTGCTTTAGTTGGTCCAACTGGATCAGGGAAAACAACAATCATTAATTTGTTAACTCGCTTTTACGATATACAGCAAGGACAAATTCATATTGATGGAAAAGATATAAAAGATTATGATATTAATTCTTTACGAAGTAAAATAGGAGTAGTTTTACAGGATACGTATTTATTTGCTGGTTCGATTATGGATAATATCCGTTATGGACGCTTAGATGCTAGTGATGAAGAAGTTATCACTGCAGCTAAGGCAGCATCTGCACATTCTTTTATTAAGCATTTGCCAAATCAATATGAAACAGAAATTGCTTCAGAAGGATCGAATTTAAGTCAAGGACAAAAACAACTTCTAGCGATTGCACGAGCAATTTTAGCAGATGCAGATATATTAATTCTCGATGAAGCGACATCAAATATTGATACAAGAACAGAATTACAAATACAAGCAGGACTAAATAATTTAATGAGAGGTCGCACAAGTTTTGTGATCGCTCATCGACTTAAAACAATTGAAAAAGCAGATCAAATTCTTGTTATAAAAGATGGAAATATTTTAGAAAGAGGGAATCATGAATCTCTCATGGAAGATAGAGGGTTTTATTTTGATTTGTATACGAGTCAGTTTAAAATTTAATAAAAAAAATGAGGTTTCTCTAGAAAAGAGAAGCCTCATTTTTTTATTTGTAAACTTTATGAATTACTTTTCTAACCAAATTAATTATCCGACCTGAAAAATACTTATACTTGCAGATACATTTGTTAAAGAGCCACCATCACTATTTGAGAGAGTGATAGTACCTGCTGAAGAGGTGTTATTTATTAAAGTCAATGTTGAAGGAACAACTGTTACGGTAAAAGCAGCAGTACCTTGATTTATTGTATGTGGTGACCCCGTACCAAAACGTCCACCTGAAATTGGTGTACCATTTAGTTCGAGGGAGAATTGGTTTTCGCGAGATGCTTGTAATTGAAACTCTGCTACATATGTTCCTAGTGTATTAATTATAATATTTCCAGTACCTGTGATGTGGCTAAGGGCAGTTCCTGTTATAGGTCCATTTGTGTTAAAAGTAACATTACTTCCTACTGCAATTGATTGGTTAGTAGTATCAAAAACATATAGATAGTTTGTTAATCCTACACTAGCCGCCCCGGTAGGCCCAGTAGAGCCAGTAGCCCCAGTGGAACCAGTAGCCCCAGTAGTTCCAGTGGAACCGGTAGAGCCAGTAGTTCCAGTAGGCCCAGTGGAGCCAGTAAGTCCAGTGGAACCAGT
>NZ_JBNPJZ010000114.1:0-50008 GCF_050312695.1 Bacillus sp. AF62
TAAAGTTAGTTTGTCTAGCATCTAAAAATAAAAATTGACGTTTCACGTTGTTTGTTTCGTTCAGTTTTCAAAGAACTTGTCCGCCGCTTCAGAAGCGACTTCATCATATTAACATCTTCATTTTTCGATGTCAACTAAGTTTTTAAATTTCTTTTTTGTCGTTTTCTGCGTTTCCGCATCAGCGACGTTTATTAATATACCATCATGATTTTTAAATAACAAGTGTTTTTTATAAAAAACACAAAAAAATTATCTATCCTACTTTCTTCTATAGAAAGAATTATTATCCTTCCTACTAAAAATAGTTATTCTGATTGTATACTACTACAATTCATTCAACCAAATTGCATTTCACAATACCTTCCCAGGTTTTCATTCTCTTCTATATTAAAGTTTATAATAATTATCCTTCTATAGAATAACGATATAACTTAGCCGTAAGAAAAAACCCCATCCACATTAAACAATTCCAATGCAAATATAAACTTAAGAATATTGTTAGAATTTTTTTACATTTAATTAATGAAAAATATCCATTTTTTGTTATATAGTAAGAAAGGATGTACTCAACTATAAATAAACCAATGGAGGAATTATTTTATGGATAGGTTAACAAAGTTTTCATTAAAAAACCGAGCTGCCATTATCATCATGATTTTTCTCATTTCCATACTCGGTGTTTATTCCGGCTCTAAATTACCTATGGAATTTTTACCAAGTATCGACAATCCAGCAATTACCGTCACAACCTTATCTCAAGGACTCGACGCTGAAACGATGACAAAGGATGTAACTGATCCTCTCGAAAAACAATTTCGCAATTTAGAACACGTCGACACCATTACTTCTTCTACATACGAGGGATTATCACGTATCGACATTGCGTATACATCAAAAGCAAACATGAAAGATGCAGCACGCGAAGTCGAAAAAGCCGTCAATACAATTAAATTACCTAAAGATGTAACCAAGCCCGTAGTTAGTCAACTAAACACTTCTATGATTCCACTCGCCCAAATTACTATCCAGAAACAAAACGGGTTTTCAAAAGCAGATGAAAAACAAATTGAAAAAGAAATCGTACCACAACTCGAAAACATTGATGGTGTTGCTAATGTTATGTTTTTCGGAAAATCCACCTCTGAATTATCTATCGTACTTGATCCGAACCAATTAAAAAACAAAAACGTAACATCACAGCAGGTACTCACTGTTTTACAAGGAAAAGAAACTTCTACTCCAGCTGGGGCAATTACTGTTAATCAGGAAGAATACAACCTCCGCGTCATTGGGGACATAAAAAATGTAAATGATATTAAAAACATCACTGTGGTACCCCAAGTGAAATTGCAAGACATTGCTCAAATCGAAATCAAACAACACTACGATACAATCTCACATATAAACGGAGAAGAAGGCACTGGATTAATCATCATGAAAGAACCGAGCAAAAATGCAGTTGCAATTGGAAAAGAGATTGATAAAAAAGTTAAAGAGATAAATAAGGAATATAAAGATCAGTTTTCCATTAAACTTTTAGCCTCAACCCATGAACAAGTTGAAAATGCTGTTACTAGCATGGGAAAAGAAGTAATACTTGGAGCAATCGCTGCAACTCTAATTATCTTAATCTTTTTACGTAACTTCCGAACAACACTCATCGCTGTTGTCAGTATTCCATTATCTATTTTATTAACACTCTTTTTACTACATCAATCTAACATCACACTTAACATTTTAACCCTTGGTGGTTTAGCTGTTGCGGTTGGACGTCTCGTCGATGATAGTATCGTTGTCATCGAGAATATTTTCCGCCGTTTACAAAAAGATTCTTTCTCTAAAAATATTATTCTTGATGCAACGAAAGAAGTTGCCGTCGCAATTACTTCTTCTACTTTAACAACGGTCGCTGTTTTTTTACCTATCGGCCTCGTATCGGGAGCAATCGGAAAATTAATGTTACCTATGGTATTAGCAGTTGTATATTCTATTCTATCATCCTTAATCGTTGCACTCACAGTCGTTCCACTTATGGCTTTTTTACTACTCAAAAAAACAAAGCATCGAAAGCCAAGTTCTTCATCACGATATGTCGCTACGTTAAAGTGGTCTCTTTCTCATAAATTCATTATTCTACTTACTGCATTTTTATTATTTGCAGGATCAATTGCAGCCTATATATTACTACCGAAAGCAAACATAAAATCTGAGGACGACACAATGTTATCTATTAACATGACATTTCCAGCCGATTATAATGCTGAAGCTCAAAAACAAAAAGCATTTGATTTCGAAAAGAAATTACTTTCTAATTCAGATGTAACAGACGTTATTTTACGAATGGGATCTAGCGCAGAAGATGCACAATGGGGGCAAACAACTAAAAATAACCTTGCTAGTATATTTGTAGTCTTTAAAAAAGGTTCTGATATTGATCAATATATTAAAGAGTTAAAAAAGGAAAATAAAACTTTTGAGCCTGCTGAACTTGATTATATAAAAACAAGTTATTCAAGCTCTGGCGGCGGCAACAACTTACAATTTAACGTAACAGCTACTAACGAAGCGGATTTAAAAGAGGCGGCTACTATCGTCGAAACAAAACTAAAAAGCATGGATGATCTTTCTAAAGTAAAAACGAATTTAGAAGACTCTAAGAAAGAATGGCAAATTCATATTGATCAAACAAAGGCTGAACAACTAGGTTTAACACCAGAAATAGCTGCGCAACAAGTAGCATTCCTTATGAAGAAGTCACCTATTGGCGAAATTACAATTAATAATGAAAAAACTACTATTATGATAGAACATAAAAAGGAAAACACTAGTAAACAAGAAGATATTTTAAATACAAACATACTATCACCTACTAATGGACCAATTCCTTTAAAAGACATCGCAACTATTTCAGAAAAACAAACGCAAACAGAAATTTTCCATAAAGACGGAAAAGAAACAATTCAAATTACCGCCGAAGCTTCAAATGAAGATTTGAGTAAAGTAAACACAGCAGTAAATAAAGCGATAACTGACTTAGATTTACCTAGCGGTTCAAAAGTAAATATCGCAGGAGCTACTGAATCTATGCAAGAGAATTTTACAGATTTATTCAAAATTATGGGGATTGCAATCGGGATTGTATATTTAATTATGGTTATCACCTTCGGCCAAGCACGCGCTCCTTTTGCAATCCTATTCTCCTTACCGTTAGCTGCTGTCGGTGGTATTTTAGGATTAATCATCTCAAGAACACCTGTTGATATAAATTCCTTGATTGGCGCATTAATGTTAATCGGGATTGTTGTTACAAACGCTATTGTATTAATAGAAAGAGTCCAACAAAATCGGGAACACGGAATGGAAACTAGAGAAGCCTTACTTGAAGCAGGTTCTACTAGACTACGCCCAATTATTATGACAGCTATTACAACAATCGTCGCTATGCTCCCACTCCTATTTGGCCAATCCCAAGCAGGAAGTATGGTATCAAAAAGTTTAGCCGTCGTTGTCATCGGCGGTTTGGCAGTCTCGACTGTTCTTACATTAGTAGTCGTTCCAGTTATGTATGAACTATTAGATAAAATCGGGAGAAAAAGACGCTCCCGTAGGAAAATAAGCACTTCTACAGAAACACCTGATATTTAAAAACAAAAGACGTTATCTTCACAAATGAAGATAACGTCTTTTCTCTACTTAGTCATATAATCCATCATTTTTTCCACATATTGCTCTATAGGTTTACTAGAATCCACAATAAGGTATTCATTATTTAAAGGTCTTTGACTACCATTTAACCACTTTTCAAAACCTACTTCCGACTCCACCTTTTCAATTTGACTGATCATACGCTTACGTGTTTGCAGTCTCCTATTAATCTCTTCCATATCATTAAGATAACACTCAATATATTTATATTTCACACCATGTTTAGTTGATAATTTAATTCCTTTTTCAACCATTCCCTCATATAAACACGGACTATCCAATATAACACTATGCCCTTGTTCTAAATAAGAATCAATCAATACCCATTCGGCATCATACGCAAGCCCACCAACAATCGTTGATTCAATTCCTTTTACTTTTAATGATTTTAACAAAGCGGATTTCAAAACATCATGATCTATAATTACAGCACCTGTTAATTTCGCTATATACTTAGAAACTGTCGATTTTCCTGACCCAGGAAAACCTGACATTTGCAGAAAAAACAAATTAAAACTCCTCTCTAAATTACATCTGTTCTTCTTTATAATTAACCACAAATTCAACAATCATTACATCCATTCCTTCTATATTAAAATACAAAAGAACCCCCTACTTATAAATAGAGAGTTCTTCTTTATAATTTATGCCGCTTTTACCTTTTTCGTTGCTTTACTTTTTCTTTTCGTTCCTGTAAAGCGCTTGTGTAATATAGATGCTATCAAGCGTGAAATAACATTGAATAGTAATACCATAATAATTAATACAGCTGCAGATTTTGTCGCAATCAACTTCGCATCTGGAATAACTCCTTCAGAATTCAATTTCCAAATGTGAACCGCTAATGTTTCAGCTGGTCTAAACGGATTTAAAGGATGCGCAGGACTTGAGAAATCCGCTGCTGAATTTAAAATCGGGGATGTTAAACCCGCTGTGTAAATTAATGCTGCCGCTTCCCCAAATATACGACCCGCCACTAAAATAATCCCTGTAATAATTTGTGGTAATGACGATGGGATAATAATACGAGCGATTGTTTGCCACTTCGTTGCACCTAATCCAAGACTTGCCTCTTTTACATTATGAGGAACTTCTGAAATCGCATTTTCACAAACACGCGTTAAACCTGGTAAATTTAAAATAGTTAAAGCAAGAGCACCACCCATTACTGTGTATCCCCAACCTGTCATTGTAACGAACACTAACAAACCAAATAAACCAACAACAATAGAAGGTAAAGACGCCATCGTCTCTATACATAGACGAACAAAATTTAAAAAACGTCCTTGTTTTGCGTACTCTGCTAAATATATTCCAGCACCTAATCCAAGAGGAATAGATATAATAAGCGTTATAACAAGCATGTAGAAGGAATTGAATAACTGCGGACCAATCCCACCACCAGCTCTTGTATTGCTTGGTTCTCCAAACAAGAAATTAGGATCCCAAAATCCCCATCCCTTTTGTAAAATCTCAAATACTAAGAACACTAGCAAAGCTACAACTAAAGCCGCAACCGCATAAAAGATACCTGTCCAAACTTTATTTACCGTTCTTGCATTCATTATTATCGCTCACCTCTTTGCCCAATCGCTCGAATTACTAAAATAAACAGGAATGAAATAACAAGTAAAATCATCGCTAAAGTCCATAGCGCATTGTTCCAAGCAGTTCCGTTCAATGTATTCGTCATGTCCATTGTTAAAATACCAGTTAACGTCGCTGTCGGACTATATATTCCTTCTGGTAATTTAATCGTATTCCCGATTACCATTTGAACCGCTAACGCTTCACCGAAAGCACGCGCTAAGCCTAAAACAACACCTGTTAAAATCCCTTTTTTCGCAGCAGGAACAATCACTCGGCTAATCGCTTGCCATTTCGTTGATCCTAGACCATAAGAAGCTTCTAAATAATCAAATGGAACAGAACGTATTGCATCAGAAGCGATACTAGCAATAGTAGGTAAAATCATAATACTTAATACAACAATACCTGCAATTAAACTAAAGCCTACTCCCCCAAACGAATCACGTAATAGTGGTACTAAAATCGTAACACCTAATAATCCGTATACAACCGAAGGAATACCAACTAACAATTCTAGAACAGGCTTCAACACTTTATTTCCAAACTTTGGCGAAATTAAATTCATGAATATAGCAAGAGCTATAGCAATTGGTGCACTAATAATAACCGCACCTAACGAAACCACCGTTGAACCTACAATGAAAATTAAAGCCCCGAAGGATCCTTGATCAGCATTTGGATTCCATTTTGTCGATGTTAACATCTCAGTAAACGAGATACCACTTTGTGTAAAAGATTGAATACCTTTACCACAAATAAACGCAATAATAGCTAATGTAATTAAAACAATAAAAATACCACAAAACGTAACAAGTGATCTTCCTATATATTCACTTTTTACGTAATTAATTTGTTTTTTCCCCTTCATCACAGGACAGACCCCACTTCACAGATTGAAATGAACAGGACTGACCTTGCAGCCAGCCCCATAAAACTTTATTACTTATTTAATTTAGACATTGGAATGTAGCCCATATCTTCTACTTGCTTTTCAAAGTCTTTACCTTTTACATAATCGATGTAAGCTTTTGTTGCTTCTTTCGCTTCACCTTTTGTTACCATATACTCGTAAGACCAGAATGGATATTTACCAGACGCAATGTTTTCAACTTTCGGTTCAGCACCATCAATTTTCACTGTTTGTAGTGCACCTTTTTTATCTCCAACCATGTAAGACATCGCTAAATAGCTTACTGAACCTGGAGTAGAATTGATAGCTTGCTCTACTGCACCGTTAGAATCTTGTGTTGTACCAGTTCCATCATTAATTTTCGCGTCTTTCATAATCGTTTTTTCAAATGTAGCACGTGTACCAGATGAAGCCGGACGATTAATTACGTTGATTTTTTCATCTTTTCCGCCTACTTCTTTCCAGTTTGTTACTTTTCCAGTGAAGATATCTTGTACTTGTTGCACTGTTAAGTTATCAACTTTTACATCTTTATTTACGACAAGAGCGAATGCAATACCCGCTACCTTGTTATCTACTAATTCTTTCGCCTTTTCAGCATCTTTTATTTTATCTCCAGACGGAACATCTGAATTACCAATTTGTACTGCACCAGATGCTACTTGGTTAATCCCAGTTCCACTACCGCCACCTTGAACTTGAATAGAAACTTTTGAATTTTTCTCCATGAATTTCTTTCCAGCTTCCTCCGCAAGAGGTAGAAGAGCTGTAGAACCAGCTGCTGCAATCGTACCTGATAATTCTTGTTTTGTATTATCGCTTCCTTTAGCAGTTTCTTTACTAGTTGTATCTTCTGCTTTCCCACACCCAACTAATGCTCCTGCTACCACTAAAGCTGCTAAAGAAAATTTAATACCTTTTTTCATAACCATGTCTTGTACCCCCATTTGGATTATCACTTTTCGAATTCATTTTCTTTCGAACACAAATTCATTGTAGGACAACAATATTATGTGAGTGTTAAGCAATTTTTAATTTTAAGTAAATGACGATAATCATCCTCAAAAGCTAGGAATCCCAACATTTGTAGTTAAAGAAGCAAACAAAAACCACACTAACTATGCTGTAATGTAAATTTATTCTTAACAATGTAAATTCAATGTAAATGTTTTTCTCTCTTTTTCCCTTTTAGTTAAAGTTACATTTACAATTCCGCTGTATTTTGTAACTTTTTCACGCCTAATTTATGCACATTAAAAAGAATTTCAGTAATATTTTTTAGTACAACTAAATAAATTGGAACAATTCTAAAATTAAATGAATATTTTTAAAGTACTAATTGACAGCATCATCCAATGTAGTCTACTATATTACTAACAAAAAGTTTACCTAAGGAAACTTTTTTAAACTAACACTAAAAATATAGAGAAGAGGTAACTTTTATGGTATCGGCTAATACTAAACCCCTTTCCGAGTTTAAAACAGGGGAGTTTGTACAAATTGAGAAGATACAATTAGAAGGAACTATGAAACGACGTTTATTAGATTTGGGATTTATCCCAGGGGCAACGATTAAAGTATTGCAACGCAGTCCACTTGGAGATCCGGTCGCTTATCAAGTGAGCAACACAACTATTGCACTACGTAAAGAAGAAAGCTCCCTTATTTTCGGGGTATTAATAGGAGATGATTTCAGATGAGCAAACATCGTATTGCTTTAGCTGGTAACCCGAATACCGGGAAAAGTACATTATTTAATACTTTAACAGGTTTAAAACAACATACTGGAAACTGGACGGGAAAAACTGTTTTAAAAGCTGAAGGAGAATATGAACATAACGGAAGTAATTATACATTAATAGATTTACCTGGAACTTACTCACTATACTCAAATTCCGCAGACGAAGAAGTAGCGAGGGATTATATTATATTCGAAAAACCAGAAGTAACTGTAGTTGTCATAGACGCAACTGCTATGGAAAGAAATTTAAATTTAGCACTCCAGGTGATGGAGATGACAAATAATGTAGTCATTTGCATTAACTTAATTGATGAAGCCGAGAAAAAAGGGATTGTTATCGATGAAAAGAAATTAGCAAAATCACTTGGTGTACCTGTCGTTAAAATTTCAGCACGTAACCGAGTAGGTATTGGTCATTTGCTAAATGTTATTGCAAAAGTAGCAAATAAAAAACTAATTCCAACACCAATTAAAATTACTTACAGCGAAAAAATCGAAAATATGATTCAGGAATTAGAACCACAAATTTATAAAGTGTTCGGTGATACGTATCCAGCACGTTGGATTGCGTTACGTATATTAGATGGAGATAAAAATTTCTTAACTACACTTCAAAAACACCATAATGAACCACTTGTAAGGGAGGTCGTAATTAATGGAATCTCACTCAGCCAGTAAAGCTCTTCCATTAGACTATATTATTCAACATGCACAAACACTTTCAAAAGAAGATATACGAGATGATATAGTCGGAGATATTTACCGAACATCTGCAAGCATATGTAAAGAATCTGTCCAATATACAAATACTGATAAATTATATCGTTCCGAAAAACTAGATAAAATTTTCACATCTCCAATCTGGGGATTCCCAATTATGCTCGGTATTTTATCTATTATTTTTTATCTTACAATTGCAGGCGCTAACGTACCATCTGATATGATTGCCGAATTCTTCGGATGGGCCGAAGGATATTTAACATCTTGGTTCCAAGCAGCGCATGCACCTGAATGGTTACATGGCATTTTAATACTTGGTTTATTCCGTGGTATCGGTGCTGTTATTAGCGTTATGTTACCACCTATGGCAATCTTTTTCCCTATGTTCGCGCTATTAGAAAACTACGGATACTTACCACGTGTCGCGTTTAATATGGACCGCTTATTCAAACGATCCGGCGCACACGGGAAACAATCTTTAACAATGGCAATGGGATTTGGTTGTAATGCAGCAGCCATTATGTCAACACGTATCATTGAATCACCACGTGAACGTATGCTAGCAATTTTAACGAACAACTTCGTTCCTTGTAACGGTCGCTGGCCTATGTTAATTTTAATGGCTTCACTATTTATGGCTGCTGGTTATACAGGCAGTATGCAAACATTGGTTACTGCTGGCGTTGTAGTTGGAATGGTTGTAATTGGTGTTATTATGACATTAACTGTTTCTTGGGTACTATCAAAAACAGCCTTAAAAGGGGTTCCAACTCACTACACACTGGAGTTACCTCCGTACCGCAAGCCAAAAGTTTGGAATACAATTGTTCGCGCAACACTCGATAAATCAATCTACGTTTTAAAACGAGCTATAGTTGTTGCTGCCCCTGCAGCTGCATTAACTTGGTTACTTGCTAATATTTTTATCGGTGACACAAGCTTACTTATGCATTTTGTAAATTTCCTAGATCCATTTGCTAAAATGTTAGGACTTGACGGGTTTATTCTAGCTGCATTCATTCTTGGACTACCCGCTAATGAAATTGTAATCCCAATTTTATTAATGTCTTACTTATCAACTGGGGCTTTAACTGAAATAGATGATTTTAATCAAATTAAAAATCTATTCCTAGAAAATGGTTGGACTTGGTTAACAGCGTTAAACACAATGTTGTTCTCACTTCTTCATTTCCCGTGTGGAACAACACTGGTTAACATATACAAAGAAACAAAAAGTGCAAAATGGACATTCTTATCGTTTGCAATCCCTACCGTTATCGCCATTGTTGTTACATTCCTCTCTACACAATTGGTACATTGGTTAGGGCTTGTATAAAACAAAGCATACATAGAAGGCATCCCCCTTCACATATGCTTTGCCCGAAAGAAACCTGAAAATCATTCAGGTTTCTTTTTTTGTACATCAGTATTCCACGGCTGCGCTCCATACGTTGTGAGTTTTTTATGAATGAAATAAATAGCCCCCGGCAGCACCGCCATTAATATCGTGCAACTAATTCCTAATCCAGTAAACAACTTTCATCACCTTATTTCACTCTTTTCGGTAAAGCTGAACCTGAATGTTCAATTGTTGGATGAACGTGAACAGTAATTTCAGCATTACTAAAGTAATTTTCGCCTTGATCCCAATTCTTACTTATTTTTGTCCATTCTTTATAATTATGTCTCTTATACACTTCCCCTAACTCTAATACATCTACCTTATATTTTTTTTGAACAAGCTTAATCGATTTTTGAATACGCTCCTCCATTTCTTCCGATATATCCTTCTCTAAACGCTTTTCATTCAAAACCTTTTTATGATCACTAAAGTGCAACTCAGCTATTGTACCTTCCAGAAATAAATGAATATTAAATTTCGGTTTTGTAGCATTCGTTGTGGATACTTTAATTTTTCGACGTAACTTATGAATTTCATATGTAATAAGTTGATTCTTTTTACGGATGGTAAAAAAACCTCCAATTTTTTTACCTATTATATAATTCATCCCTAATGTTTCTTCCCCACTCAAATTGCCTACACACTTATTATCCTTTCCACGAAACAATGCTGCACCGTTCATTTGTACTCCTTGCTTTGTTAGTTCCAGAATAGGCAATACAAAACTTCGGTTAGAGATCATCTTTTCCTGCACCTCACCAATTCTTGCAGCCTCAATCATTTGGGCATTTTTCGGAGGGTGTTCAGCTAACATATCAATATACTGCGCCGGTAAATTTTCAGGCTTGGCACTTTGTTTTAAAATAGCTTCGGCATTTTTATTAGAAACGAACAAACGAATATTTCTTCTCATCTCATGATCGCGAATATATACATCTAACGTATTTTGTAAAATGTATGGATGTGAAAGTAATTCTTCAGAGAAAATAATCACCTGTATATGAGGGAAAAATAATGTACGACTAATTTTTTTTGCGATTATTCTTATTTGTTCAAATACACTATCTGCTTTTGCACTAACATTAATATAATTTTCGCTATCCCCACCCCCTTGTCCGCCCTGTTGAGACAATTTACTAGGGAGTACCATCTGATAGGTCCCTTTCATAATTGGATTCGCTTTCTCCTCCTTCACGATATCGTAAGCCGCTCCTACTACAAATCCTCTTTCTTCTATCTCTTCTAACTCAGAACACCCACTCATAAATCCAGTTAAAGCCATAACCATTATAATTTTAAGAAGGTGTTTCATTGCCACCATTCCTTCTTTTTATTTTATATATAATTAAAACGAGCAAAGGAGCTAACACAACAAACCCCATATCTATCCAAGCTAAATAAGTCCCATAACTTGATAAAGTATTCAAACTACTAGGTATCATATTCACCATAAAAATAATAGGGGCACTTACGAAAATAAAAATATGTTTCTTCACTTTCGGAAACATAGCACAAAACAATAAAGATGCGACGTCATAATACATTGCTGTAGTGTTATAAATAGTAATAATCCAAGTCGTAAAAAAAATCGCATCAAACCTTTCTAAAAACCCTCCACCAATTTCAATTTCTTTCCCTAATTCAATTGTTGGATATGTCAATCCACGTGTTGTCATATAAGTAAAAACACTAATACAAGTTACATAAATTAAAATGTATGACAGCACGTTTACCATCACCGCTTTCGCGACTGCCATTGGCGCTTTTTTCGCTGCCTTATCATTTAGCAACACCGCATAAAATAAAGCTACTTCAAATCCAATAAACGTAAAAATAGAATTTTTAACTCCAACAGCATATTGACTTACTTTCGTTTGAAAAGCTGGTAGTAAATTATTTATTTCCATTAAATTTATATTCAATAAAGAAAGAAGTACTATCGCAATTAAAACAATAGGTAAGAATAAAACATTTAACCTTAATAAGGCTGCTCTTGATCCTGCTATTCCATAAATAACAACTAATAAGAAGAAGAAAGACAGTAGTTGTATCGGTGTATCACTAAATAAATACGTTTGAGAAATAACTGAAATCATTCGCGATTCATATGCTGTCAAAGCAGCAAACGTTAATACTAAAATACTACTAATTGTGTATGCAACAGGCTTCGTCAAATGCGCACTCGTATATTGAACAAAATTTTGTTTCGGAAATAAGATAGCCACTCTCGTCACAAACCAACCTAAAACTGCGCAGATCAATCCACCCAAAAGCAAGATAATCCAACCGTCCGAAAATAAAGTTTGGTTAGCGATATCTCTTGGCATAGACAATGCCCCTATACCAATAATGGTCGATGATACCGCAAACCCAATTTCCCGAGATCCAATCTCTTCATCGCCATACTCAAATGGTTTCACTTATTTTCGCTCCTTTGGACGTATTGTAGAATCTTTTGTTTGTAAGTACTCTGGTCTATCTTTCAACATCGATTTTGGCATGCGAATAAATTCTTCTTTCCAATCTTTATAAAATGCAGGAGCAATTGGAGTTGTATACGGTATACCAACACTTGTTAAATTTGTAATATGAATAGCAAGTGCGATCAGAGCTAGAATGATCCCATACAACCCAAAAGCCGTTGCAGCTAATACAAAGACGAAAAGTAAAATTCGGAACGTAATCGTAATACTATATACAGGAAGCGAAAACGTAGCAATCGCAGTAACCGCAATAATAATAACTAAAAACGGATTTACAATCCCTGCATTTACCGCAGCTTCTCCAATTACAAGACCTCCTACAATCCCTATCGTTTGTCCCATCGGTTTCGGCAATCGGATTCCAGCTTCTCGTATTAATTCCATAGTCAAGGCCATCATTAACGTTTCAATATATGCTGGAAATGGAACACCTTCCCTCGCACCTGCAATTGAATAAGCCAGTTTAGAAGGAATAAGTCCTTGATGATAAGATACAAGTGCTACATACATAGCTGGTAACAAAACCGCAATTATACCTGAACCCATACGTAAAAATCTTAATAACGTTCCAATCACCCAGCGCTCGTAATGATCTTCTACAGATTGAAAAATATCAACAAACACAAGTGGTGCAATAAGAGCAAACGGGGATCCATCTACTAAAATGGCCGCTTTCCCTTTCGCTAATGAGGCTATAATATTATCAGGCCTCTCTGTATTCAAAAACTGTGGAAATGGGGATAAATTATTATCCTGAATTAATTGTTCAATCGTACCTGTTTCCAAAACGACATCTGTCACTATTGATTGAAGACGGCGATCTAACTCTTTTACAATGTGAGGATTAATAATATCCTCTATATATACTAGGGTTACTTCTTTCTGCGATCGCTTCCCCATAATATAAGATTGGAACCTCAACTTTGGATCACGTAAACCGCGTCGGATTAACATTTTATTCACATTAATATCTTCATTTAATCCAACTCTCGGTCCGCGTATTAAATCTTCTGTCACTGGTGGTTCTAAACTTCTCTTCTCCCAAGCTCTACTATTAATAACGATAGCGGTTTGAATATTATCAATTAATATAACTGTATCTCCCGCTAATATCGCATTCATAATATCTGGAAACTTCTTCTTTACACCCACTTCTGCGATAGAAATAAAACGATCCAATAACGTTTGAACAACAGCTTCCTCATTTATAATTTCTTCGTATTGCAGTGTGCGAATGACATATTTATAAACATTATCCTTATCTGTCAATCCACATAAAAACACAACCGCACAACGTGTAAAACTCCCAGCAAGAGCAACTTCTCTAATTGTTAAATCATTAGGTGAACCTAACTCATCCCTAATTTCTTTCATAACTTCAAATAAGTTACCTTCAAGCTCTAACAATTTCCCCACCTAACTTCCTTTTCAACAAGTTTTTAGTTAGATTCCGCTAATAGAAGAAAATATATACAAAAAAGAGCTATCTCTTTTCAAAGATAGCTCTAATAAACGAATTACTTTTCTACTATTATAGTGTTTTTCTTTATAAATACACCTTTTGTAAATCCACTAACTACAAACATCACAATCATATTAATTAACAATGCGACTATACCTACATTCAAATCTTTTATATACTGCGGGAAACTCGGAAACATCGTGGCTATAGTTGAACCAGATAAGGTAATATATGCGACCACTAATAGCCCAACTCCCATTCCTGCAATCGCCCCTTGCTTCGTAATAATTCGGCGTGGAAACAAGCTACATACAAGTGCAGGGAAAAGTTGCGTAACGATACTGTATCCCATTAAAAGAAGGGCTCCTATTGTTTCTCCTCCTTTAAATGTAAATAAAACTGCTACGAGCGTTACTGCAGGTACAAATAACTTTGCGGCTTTAGCAACTTGTCTATCTGAAGCTGACGGAACGATCGTTCGATAAATATTTTTCGCTAACAGTGTAGAAGCCGCCATAACAAGCATAGAGCCTGGAACTAACGCCGTTAATACTCCCGCACTACCAATAATTCCAATAAACCAAGGATCAAAAGTTTGTAAAGCAAGACGGACTAACGAAAGATCTACATCCGCTCCCTTTAACCCAGGAACTTGCAATATAGCAGCAAATCCTGCAAAAAATACGAAAAGTAAAACTAAAGAATACAATGGCATAATTGCTGCATTTTTACGAAATACTTTTTCATTTTTTGCAGAAAAAGCAGAAGCAAATGTATGAGGCCACATATAGAAACCGAGGGCCGTTAATATAATAGTAGAAACAAACCAAGAAATACTCATTCCTTCTTCAGGTAAAGATAAAAATCCTGGTTTCGCTGCTTCTACAGCTTCAAACATCGGCTGAAATCCTCCATAATAATGATACGGTAAATATATACCTAAAAACATAACGATAAACAGTATCATAATATCCTTCAAAGCAGCCGTCCAAGCTGAACCGTGTATACCTGAAACCATTACATATATAGTTATAACAATGGCACCAATCCAAACCGCAACAACAGGTGATACCCTTCCGTAAGACGCTTCTGAAACGATAATTCCCAGTCCCTTTAACTGTAAAACAAGATATGGGATGATGGAAACAACACCAACAATTGAAACAATAAGTCCAAGCGCCTTACTTCTGTATTTCTTCGCAAAAAAATCCGACTGCGAAACAAGGTTATGCTCTTTTGCATACTTCCAAATCGGTGGCAATAAAAAATACGATAAAAGATAAGCTAAAGCGCCATAGCCTAAAATATAAAAGGTAGGTGCGCCTTTACTATATGCCCAGCCGCTTCCTCCTAAAAATGTAAACGTCGTATAAATTTCACCTGCCATAAGGAGAAAAACAAAAATAGTGCCAAACCCTCTTCCTCCAACTGACCATTGCTCTAAATTCATATCTTTTCCATGTTGTGCCCGAATCCCTAAAAATAGTGCGAGAAACAAAAATAAAATAATAATAAGTAATGCAGTCATTTTACATCCTCCTTATTAGCAGGATCAAACACGTACACAAGCCCCATACAAAGAGATGTAATAAACACTGATAATAATACCCAAAATAATAAAAAGGGCATCCCTAATACGTAAGGAGTAACCGAATTCGCAAATATTGGCCCAACTACTAAACAAAGAACTGGAATAAGCGCTAGGATGTGTATTTTCTTCATCTCATTCTCCTTTACTTATAAAATTCATAATGGCTGATACAAAGACTTCCACTCCAATCGGTAATGCATCTTCGTCAATCGTAAAACGAGGGTGATGGTGAGGATATATAATACCTTTCTCTTTATTTCCCGCTCCGATAAAAAAGAATGTCCCCGGTGCCTTTTGTAAAAACGCTGAAAAATCTTCTCCAGCCATCGTCGGCTGTAAACGAACAACTCTATCCCTTCCATAAAGTTGTAATGCCGTTTGTTCAATAAGATCTGTAGCTTCGTAGTCATTTACAACTGGTCGATATCCATATTCATATGAAAATGTATATTTCGCTCCGTAAGATTCCGTAATATACTTCACAATCCGCTCAATCTTCTTCTCTGTTTCACCTCGTAATTCATGTCTTAAACTTCTCACTGTCCCTTCAATCTCCGCTTGCTCTGGTATTACATTATGAGTTGTCCCCGCATGAAATTGTGTAACAGATATTACGAGAGAATCTAATGGATTCGTGAGGCGAGATACAATTTGCTGAAGTTGCGAAACGACTTGTGTTCCGATCGCAATACTATCCACCGTTTCATGAGGGATTCCAGCATGTCCACCTTTTCCCTCTATCTTAATTTTAAAAACATCCGGTGCAGCCATTGCAGGACCATAAATAACGCCTATTTTCCCAACCTCTAACGACGCCCAAAGGTGAGCACCAATAATATAATCCACACCTTCCATTACACCTGCAGCAACCATCTCCTCTGCACCACCAGGGAAATTTTCTTCAGCATGTTGGAATAGAAAACGAATCTCCCCTTTCATCTTCTCTCTTTCTTCTACTAACTTATGTACAACCCCAAGTAATATCGCTATATGTCCATCATGACCACATGCATGCATTACACCTTTATATGTAGAAATAAAATCAAACTCATTTTCTTCATGAATAGGAAGAGCATCCATATCGGCTCGAACCGCAACTGTTTTGCCCGGATGTTTACCTACTAACTTTGCCATCACACTATATTTAGTCGGCCGTGACACTTCTAAATATGGGAATTTCCGAAGTATATCGAACACAAACTGCGATGTTTTTTCTTCTTGAAAAGATAACTCTGGATACTTATGAAAATGCCTTCTCCACTCAACTAACTGATTTTTTGACAAAACAAATTCCTTTGCAACATCCATACCCCTTCACTCCTTCTTCACCAAGTTAAATGTTATTATAACGTGAATTGTTAACTTTTAAAAGAATATTCTGAATTTTCCGCAATAATAACCCAAAAAGAAAAAGCCACCCAAAAGATGACTTTTTCATTATTATAAAATAGTAATTGCTTGTTTTCCCATTTGCTCCCAAGCTTTCTCAAATTCTGCTCGCGGAACAGCCAAACGCGGATTATTTTTAAGAGGATCATTTACATATACAAAGTTTTGATCATATCCAATTACTACTGCACTATGCTCATAATATGTAATTTTCACTTCACCTGAACTCGTATTCCATGTTTCAAAGCTACTTTCAGCTAGCGGCTTAAACGTCGTATTAATAATGACCCATACCGGAGAACCAGAACTAATTACTTTATATATATCTTGCATGTCTCTACCTGTTAAATTAATTACTTTTTCAGGAACATATTTTTCTGCCAAATTAAAAATCGGTTGATTATATACACCATATCCAGGCTCTGCCTTTGTATAAATATTTCCAACAAACCCTTCGTAAGGATTTCCCCGTACGCCATTTTGTTCAAATGGAACGCGATGAATTTCGCTAGCAAGTTGCATCTTATCTACTTGTACACCTTTATATTGCAACAACATAGCTAAACTTGTCACTTCACATCCTCGAGGTAATTCTGGTAATTGTTTAATAAACGGAACATCCTCAATCATAGCTGCTTCTTTCATTTCAGATAGAAACTCTAAGCGTAGAACTTGCGCCTTTTGCATGATTTTATCTTTCCCTATAAAAAATGCAGCAGCAAGTATAATCCCAAAAACAAAAAGATATTTTAACTTTTTCATTATAAACAAAACTCCATTAATTATTATTTTACAGACACAACTCTTATCATTGTACCCTTCTTCTTACTAGTTTGCTAGAAAGATCATGTGAATTATCGCTCATAGAATTAATTACAAAAATTCTAATTATTTTTAATAAAAAGAAAAATAAATATACATTTCCAGAATATTTTGCTAAAATCAAAATTGTTAACATAGTGAAGATATCACCATGTTAACAAACATTCTTAGAGTATTTAGTCATAGTTCGTTTTTTTACATACTCCATTCATTTCATAGTAAATAAACCGAGTGTGTGTTGCATCCCCCACTAATGATTAAAAACTCAGAATAAAACGAAGTTCACACATTCAAGAAAATACGGGGTGAGGGGCATATGAATCAACAAATTGAACAAACAGATTTAAAACGAACAATGAAAAGTAGACACCTATTTATGATTGCACTCGGCGGTGTTATCGGAACCGGGCTATTTATGGGATCTGGTCAAATTGTCCATAATGCCGGACCTGGTGGTGCTATTCTTGCATTTTTAGTCGGTGGATTTGTTATGTATTTAACGATGTTATGTCTTGGTGAATTATCCGTTGCTATGCCAGAAGCAGGTTCATTCCAAAGCTATGCAAGCAAATTCATTTCACCTGGTTTTGGATTTGTTGTCGGTTGGATGTATTGGCTAAATTGGGCTGTTACAGTTGGCGTAGAGTTAACAACTGTAAGTATTTTAATGAAACGCTGGTTTCCAGACGTTTCTTCATGGATTTGGTGCGTTACATTTGCAGCAGCGCTATTTCTCGTAAACGCTTTATCAGCAAAAGCATATGCAGAAGCAGAGTTTTGGTTCGCAAGTGTGAAAGTTGCAACAATTGTTATTTTCATCGTACTTGGTGGCGCTGTTATGTTCGGTCTACTAGACTTTAATGGAAAGCCAGCTCCGATGCTTCATAATTTCACTGAAAATGGCGGGCTATTTCCAAACGGTGCATTAGCTGTTCTTCTTACGATGATTACAGTAAATTACTCCTTCCAAGGAACAGAATTAATTGGAATCGCTTCAGGAGAAAGTGAAAATCCTGAAAAAACAATTCCAAAAGCAATCAAAAATACAATTTGGCGAACTCTCTTCTTCTTCGTCTTAGCGATATCAGTTGTTGTAGGTTTACTCCCGTGGCAAGAGGCTAATCTAGTCGAAAGTCCCTTTGTACTTGTATTTGATGTAGCCGGTGTCCCATATGCAGCAGACATTATGAACTTCGTTATTATTACAGCTGTATTATCCGTTGCTAACTCTGGTCTATACGCAAATTCTCGTATGCTGTGGGCGATGGCAAAACAAGGAATGGCAAGTCCAGCATTTACGAAATTAACTAAAAAAGGTGTACCGCTAAATGCATTAATTTTCAGCCTAATTTTCGCTAGCCTTTCCTTATTAACAAGTGTATTTGCGGCAGATACTGTCTTTCTAGTTTTAACATCTATTGCAGCGATGGCTGCTGTTGTCGTGTGGATGTCAATCGCCGCTTCACAGTTTTTCTTCCGTAGAAATTTCGTGAAAAATGGTGGCGACATAAATGATTTAAAATATCGTACACCGCTCTATCCGCTAGTTCCAATCGTAGCGTTCTCACTTAATTTCATTACATTTGTTAGTTTGGCTTTCATTCCAGATCAAAGAATTGCTCTTTATTGTGGCATTCCATTTATGATTATTTGTTACATTTTATACCAAGTTAAATATAAAAAAGTTGTCACACTTGAACAGCCACGAACTGTCACACAAGAAATAAACTAAATATACGAAATATTCAGCTATCTTTCTTATGATAAGATAGCTTTTTTCTATTTCTTGGATATCCTGGTATAACTTTATTTATCTTAAAATTTTCACAATCACGTTTTTCTCTGGAAAATAGTTTACAATGTAATCAAGTTACAAATGATATTCACCTTAAAAAGTGTGCATTTGTGTCTATTTTTTAACAATATATCAAAAACTATTGCCTTCTATAAATTAATAGGTTTATATTGTTTTATTGGCATAGTTTCAATCCAAGGAGAAAGGAGATTTTCAATCGTGCAACTAAAGAAAGCGTTTTGGAAGTTGGCTTCGCTTCTTCCGTTATCATTACTTCTGTTCCTCGGTGGCTGTGATAAAAAACTCGCAGTATTAAATCCGCAAGGACCTGTTGCAAAAGCACAGTATGATTTAATTGTTTGGTCATTCTTGCTTATGTCATTAATTATCGCAATTGTATTCATTCTGTTTACAGTCATCTTGATTCGTTATCGTGAAAAACCAGAGAATATGGACTATGAGCCACCTGAACAACACGGTAACACATTACTAGAAATTATTTGGACGCTTGTTCCTGTTATTATCGTTATCGCATTATCGATTCCAACAGTAAAAGCAACTTATGCTTCGGAAGAGGTTCCGAAAGAGTCCAAACATATTAAACCAGTTGAAATTTATGTTACATCTGCAAACTGGAAATGGTTATTCAGTTACCCAGAGGAAAAAATTGAAACCGTTAACTATTTAAACATCCCAGCTGGTGTACCAATTCAATTCAAACTGACTTCTGTCGGCCCAATGAATGCTTTCTGGGTACCAGAACTTGGTGGTATGAAGTACACAATGGATGGCATGATTATGGATCTTTATTTACAAGCTGACAAGCCAGGTTCTTACCTAGGCCGTAGTGCGAACTTCTCTGGTGAAGGATTCACACACATGGAGTTCGAAGTTGAAGCGAAAACTAAAGAGAAATATGACAAGTGGGTTAAAGAAGTACAAGAAACTGCTCCTAAACTAACAGAAGCTAAGTACAACGAAATTGTTAAACCTGGTGTAGTTGGTCGTATGACATTCTCTAGTCACCACTTAAGTTATGTAGATCCAAAATCACTTGAATATTGTGATTACAACTACTACAAAAACAAAAAATAATAGCTATTATTCCAACAGATTGGAGTGAACACAGTGAAGCTTGATGAATTCTTTGTCACAGGTGACCCGATTATTTACGGTGCAGACGCTTCTATCGTTCTTGTGACATTAGCAATCATTTTCGTACTAACAAAGTATAAAAAATGGAAATGGCTTTGGGACGAATGGTTGACAACTGTTGACCATAAAAAAATCGGAGCCATGTATATTATTTCTGCGGTTATCATGTTATTCCGTGGTGGTATGGATGGTTTAATGATCCGTGCACAGTTAACATTCCCAGAAACAACTTATTTAAACGCTGAACACTATAACGGAATCTTTACAACGCATGGTACAGTAATGATTCTTTTCATGGCAATGCCATTCGTTATGGGATTAATGAACCTTGTAGTACCATTACAAATTGGTGCTCGTGACGTTGCATATCCGTTCTTAAATGCTTTAAGTTTCTGGTTATTCTTTGTCGGAGCAATGTTATTCAACATCGCTTTCGTAATCGGTGGTTCTCCAGACGCTGGGTGGACTTCTTACTTCCCAATGGCAGGTACAGAGTTTACTTCAGGCGTAGGAAATAACTACTACGCAATTGCATTACAGATTTCAGGTCTCGGTACGCTAATGACCGGTATTAACTTCCTTGTTACTATCTTAAAAATGCGTACACCTGGTATGACTTTAATGAGAATGCCAATGTTTACTTGGTCAATCTTAATTACAACAATTATCATTATTTTCGCTTTCCCAGTATTAACAGTTGCTCTT
Source organism: Bacillus sp. AF62 (assembly GCF_050312695.1). NCBI lineage: Bacteria > Bacillati > Bacillota > Bacilli > Caryophanales > Bacillaceae > Bacillus > Bacillus sp. AF62. Next base: position 21,471 of record NZ_JBNPJZ010000114.1, read on the forward strand.
GCATTAATGACATTTGACCGTCTATTCGATGCTCACTTCTTTACGATGGCGAGCGGCGGTATGCCGATGTTATGGGCCAACCTGTTCTGGGTATGGGGTCACCCTGAAGTATATATCGTTATTTTACCGGCATTCGGTATTTTCTCTGAAATCATTAGTACATTCTCACGTAAGCGTCTATTCGGTTACAGTGCGATGGTATACTCAATGGTTGCAATTTCTTTACTAAGTTTCGTCGTATGGCTTCACCACTTCTTCACGATGGGTGCAGGTCCAGCGGTTAACTCATTCTTCTCGATTTCGACAATGGCGATTTCGATTCCAACCGGGGTTAAGATCTTTAACTGGTTGTTTACACTGTATAAAGGACGTATCCGTTTTACAGTTCCAATGCTTTGGTCATTGGCATTTATTCCAAACTTCGTAGTCGGTGGGGTTACAGGGGTTATGCTTGGAATGGCAGCAGCTGATTATCAATACCATAACAGCTACTTCCTAATCGCTCACTTCCACTACGTATTAATCGCAGGTACAGTATTCGCTATGCTTGCTGGATTCACATTCTGGTATCCAAAAATGACTGGTCATATGTTAAATGAACGCCTAGGTAAATGGACATTCTGGATCTTTATGAGCGGATTCAACATCTGTTTCTTCCCAATGTACTTCTTAGGTTTAGACGGTATGACTCGTCGTATGTACACTTACTCTGAAAGTCTTGGATGGGGATGGCTAAACCAAATCGCATCTGTTGGTGCGGTAATGATGGGTATTGGCTTCCTACTTCTTTGCTACAACGTAATTTGGAGTGCACGTCACGGTGAACGTGACACAACTGGAGATCCATGGGATGGCCGTACACTTGAATGGGCAACTCAATCTCCTGTACAACATTACAACTTCGCGAAACTTCCTGAAATCAAAGAAGCTGATGCTTTCTGGTACATGAAAAAACGCGGAGAAACAGTTACACCAGCAGCAGAAGATATCAAACCAATTCACATGCCAAGTAACTCTGGTGTGCCTATTATTGCGTCTTTATTCTTCGGTCTTGCAGGTTTCGCATTAGTATTTAGCTGGTTCTGGCTTGCAGCAATCGGCGGCGTTGGTATTTTAGCTTGCTTAATCTATCGTTCATTCGATTATGATGATGGCTACTACGTAAGTGTTGATGAAATTAAAGAAACAGAACATATAGCATGAGAGGTGAAATGACATGGCGGCTTTAGATAAAAGCTTACCTTTGGAATATCAATCCGAACAAAGCAGATTGAATATCCTAGGATTCTGGATTTTTCTTGGGGCTGAAATTATGCTGTTCGCAACACTTTTCGCCTCTTATCTAGTCCTTGCTGGTCGTACGGCAGATGGCCCAACTCCAGCGCAACTGTTTGAACTTAAAACGCTTTTAATTCAAACATTACTACTTTTAACAAGTAGTTTCACATGTGGTATCGTAATTCACGAAATGCGTAAGCACAACCAAAAAGCAATGCTTGGATGGTTCATCCTTACATTACTTTTAGGTGCAGGTTTCCTATTCTTTGAAATCGAAGAGTTCATTATGTACATCGGTGAAGGCGCAACAATTCAAACAAGTGCTTTCCTATCTGCATTCTTCGTTCTTCTTGGAACGCACGGAGCCCACGTAACAGGCGGTATCATTTGGGCAACTTGTGTTATTATCCAAATTTTAAAACGAGGTTTAACACCAGTTACAGCTCGTAAAGTATTCATTATCAGCTTATACTGGCATTTCCTTGATCTAGTTTGGGTCTTTATTTACACACTAGTTTACTTGAACGGGATGGTGGCGTAAATGGCTCAAAACAACAATCAAGCAAACGGGCATGCGCATAGCGGATTCCCTTGGTCACACGTTTTCGGATTTATTTTATCGCTTGCATTAACGTTTCTAGCGTTATACGTGGCACTTTACACAACATTGCCACTTTCAACAGTCTTAACAACTATTATCATAATGGCTGTTGCGCAAGCATTGTTACAATTAATTATGTTCATGCATTTAAAAGAAGGAGAAGGAAGAGTTCAAATTCTTACAATGATATACAGTTTCTTCGTTGCAACTGCAACAGTTGGTTTAACTGTATGGATCTTCTTCTCAATGTAATGTACATGAAAAAGACTGCTGAGATTCCTCAGCAGTCTTTTTTTATCCCCTCCCCTATTACATCCACATTACGGAATTAACAACAGAATCATGAAAAATATACTTATTATGACAAATGTTAAGAAAAATCTTTCTTTATGAAATCGAATCCATATGCGTTGCTTTTCTACCTATTATATGGCTAAATAGGTACTATATTTATTTGAAGGGAGAGAACGCAATGGAACATCATACTTCTGTTCTATCACTTATGGTTGTCGTTGCAATCGCGTTTTTCGTTCCCCTTTTGTTACAACGCTTTAAATTAAAAGCACTTCCTGTTGTCGTTGCAGAAATTATTGCAGGAATCTTTGTAGGTAAAAGTGGGTTTAATATTATTGAGCCAGATATATGGCTTCAAGTTTTATCAACATTAGGATTTATCTTCCTCATGTTCTTAAGCGGTTTAGAAATTGATTTTTCTATCTTTAAACAAAAAGGGAAAAAAAATACGACAAACGAGCCAAATACATTTCAAGTAGCAAGCATTATCTTCTTATTTATTTTCATCTTATCTTATGCCCTATCATTACTATTCGTATGGCTAGGATTTGTAGATAATGCAATGTTCATGACTTTAATTATTTCAACTATTTCTTTAGGTGTTGTTGTACCAACATTAAAAGAAAACAACCTAGGAAAAACTGCAATCGGACAAATCATTTTATTAGTTGCTGTTATTGCAGACTTAGTTACAATGATTTTACTCGCTGTTTTCGTCGGATTAAATTCCGAAAGCGGCCAAAGTATGTGGCTCCTACTTCTTCTATTCGGTGCTGGTATTGTCATTTACTTTATTGCAAAACGCTTTAAAAACATTCCATACTTAGATAGTTTAAAAGCTGGTAGTGTACAAATTGATACACGAGCTGTTTTTGCACTCATTTTAATATTAGTAGGGTTATCGGAATCTGTTGGAGCAGAAAATATTTTAGGTGCCTTCTTAGCAGGTGTACTTGTATCGTTATTATCACCAAATGAAGATATGGTTGAAAAACTTGATTCCATCGGCTATGGTTTCTTCATCCCTATTTTCTTCGTAATGGTTGGTGTAAATCTAGAGGTATGGTCTATTTTCAAAGAACCTTCTAGCATGCTAATGATCCCAATCTTAATTGTAGGACTCTTTATTTCAAAACTCTTACCATCACTCGTCTTACGAAAATGGTATCCACGTAATATAGTACTTGGAAGTGCAATTTTATTAACATCGACACTTTCTTTAGTTATTGCGGCTGCACAAATTGGTGAAAAACTGGGGATTATCAGTCCAAGTTTATCTGCCTCTCTTATTTTAAGCGCAGTTATTACTTGTATTTTTGCACCTATATTGTTTAAAAAAATGTTCCCAAAAGTAGAAACACCAAAACCAAAAGTAGCTATTATTGGCGCGAGCAGAATTACCCTTCCGTTATCACTAGATTTAAAACGAGAAGATTATGACGTAACGCTATATATGATGCGTCAAAACAAAATAAATGATGAAGAAGCGAAATCGCATGACTTCCCTATCGTAAAATTAGATGACATCACAATCGCATCATTAACTGAACAAACAGCATTTGATGCAGATCGCGTCGTTGTTGCAACCAGTGATGATGAACAAAACTTATTATTGGCAGAACATGCAAAAGAGCTAGGTGTTGAACATGTTATTGCAAGTGTAGAAGATCCACTTCTACAAGAAAAAGCAACGCAAGAACATATCGCTGTATTCTCAACAATTAACTCTACACGTATTTTATTACGTGCGCTTATTGATAAACCTAGTCTCGTTCGCTTAATTACAACAGCAAACGAAACAGTACGCGAAGTTGAACTGCGCAGCAATAAATATAACGGCGTTGCGCTTCGCCGCCTCCCATTTTTAGGTGATGTACTTGTCATTCAAATCTACCGCGGTAACAAAGCATTAATACCACATGGTGATACAAGACTACAACACGGTGACACATTACTTGTAACAGGTTCAAAAGAACATATCGATACACTAAAAAACATATTAGAGTAAAAAATGCCCCTCACATAATTGAGGGGCATTTTTTTAACTTCATATGGTAAAATGTTACTATCACATATTATGAGGATGGATTACATTATGTCTATTGTAACTTTAGCTCTCTTATTATTAGCGGAAGTACTCATCGCCATTATTCTCATCGGTGTTAGCATTGAAATTTGCAGCTATGGTTGGAAAAAATCAACTGGAGTTAAATACTCATGCCTTTTACTTTCACTCTTCCTCGGAACCGCTAGTATACTCGGCCTTCTAGCTGCACCTGCATACTTCTTTATACAACTTATAGAAAAAGGTTTATAAGAAAGGATGATAACATGATTACTGTGCAATATATTGATGCATCCGAGACACACTTATTACGCCAAGCGGTGTTGCGTCCAAATCAGTCCCTAGCAGACTGTAAATACTCTTCTGACTACGAAAAAGACACATTCCACTTAGGCGCCTTTATAAACGCTGAGTTGATTAGCATCGCTTCCTTCTCAAAAGAAATATATCCTGATTTACAAAATGGTATCCATTATAGACTACGAGGAATGGCAACATTACCTAACTTTCGGAACAAAAGAGCTGGAAGCTCCTTAATTCATAAGGCAGAACAAGTTTTAAAAGAACGAAAAGCAAACATCCTATGGTGTAATGGCCGAATTACTGTAACTGACTATTACAAGCGATTAGGCTTTCAGGAGCATGGTGAAATTTTTGAAATTGAACCAATTGGCCTTCATAAAGTTTTGTATAAAAAGATATAAGAAAGGCTTTCCTCAATATAGGAAAGCCTTTCTTATATTTCAATCTTCTCTTTTTATTTTTTTCATATATATGTATATAAACAAACTTGGAACTAAAAAACAAGCAAACATAATAAGTCCTGTCATACTAATTTCCTTTATCGAAATATCTGGTGTTACAACGATACAAATAGCTAAAATCCCAATAATAATACCCACCGGAATGAATAATAGCTTCATAAAATAACGACGCGACACTCCGCCCGTATGCTCATACACTTCCACTGAATTTTTCAGATTTAAAAAGTTAATAATTATTATCCCGCCCATAAATACCATTAATAAATCCGAAACATTTTCATATCCTGCCCCTTGCAAGACATAGCGGTAAAAGACGATAGCTAGTATGACGATATTTTGTAAGATGAAAGCTAATCTAATATGTTTTAACCCTTCAATCATTAAACGTTCATCTTTCACGATTTTCATCCTACCACTCCTTTTCCTCCCAAAACAAATCATTCAACGTTTTATCTACTGCATAACAAATTTTTAAACATAAATCTAAAGATGGATTGTATTTCCCCTTCTCAATTAAACTAATCGTTTGCCTTGTAACGCCTACTTTTTCTGCTAATTGTTGCTGTGTTAAATCTAACTGAACACGCGCGACTTTTATTTTACTTACAGCCATTCATGTTCCTCCTCTACCTCTATTGTAACATATATATTCCATTAAGTAATTTATATTTTACGAAATCAATTAAGTTTTCACCTTATCCCAATTGGTGCGGGCTAATACACAGTGAGGATATCCCCTACTGCCTATAGTTTCACTTTATTATACACAAAAAGGGAGCCTCCCATAAGAAGGCCCTCTCCTATATTTATATTATAAGAATAAATGACATCCAAATAAGAATGCAAATAAGTATAGTAATGGATGTACTTCCATCCCTTTACCCTTCACAATTTTCAAGACTGGATATACTAAAAATCCAATTGCGATTCCATTTGCAATACTAGATGTTAACGGAATACCTATAAAAATTAAAAATGCTGGTAACGCATCTTCAAATTCATTCCAATTAATATCTCGAATGCTTTGTGCCATTAAACTACCTACTATAATTAACGAAGGAGCTGTAATAGCGGCTACACTTGATAAAGAAGCAATAACAGGACTAAAAAATGCCGTTATAATTGTTAGACCAACAACTACAATCCCTGTTAATCCAGTTTTACCACCTGCAGCAATACCTGCTGACGATTCAATCGTCGCTGCTGTTGGGCTTGTTCCAAAGATAGAACCTGTAGTCCCGCCAATTGCATCTGCAATAAACGCTTTACCAAAACGCTTCTCTGTATTGTCTGTAATTAAACCTGCTTGTTTAATTAAACCAAGTAATGCACCTGTTGTATCGAATAAAAGTACAAGTAAAAATGAAAATACAACACCATATAATCCGTATTCAATTACATCTGAAAATGCATTGATTGGGTTTGAAACGATAATACCCTCTGGCAAATGAGGCATCGCCACAATTTTATCAGCAAACTTCAATTGCCCTGTAAAGAAGGCGATAACTCCTGTCACAATCATACTAATAAATAATGCACCACTCACACGTAATGTCATTAATACCGCCGCTAATATTAAACCAATTAAAGTTAAAATAACAGCTGGAGAATGAAAATCACCAATCGTAACTAAATTAGATGGATGATCCACGATAATTCCAGAAAGGCGCAATCCAATAAAAGCAATAAATAGTCCAATTCCACCTGCAATTGCATGCTTTAAACTATCAGGAATTGCTAAAATTAACTTTTGCCTAAACGAAGTAAAAGATAATAAAAGAAAAATAATCCCCGTCACAAATACAGCTGAAAAGGCAACTACATATGTAATCCCTTCTGCCTTCTGTACAACAGAATAAGCAAAATATGCATTCATTCCCATAGCTGGAGCAATAACAATCGGGTAATTCGCGAAAATGGCCATACCTACTGTTCCAACAACGGTTGCAATAATTGTTGCTGTAAACGCTTGGTCAAATGGTACACCTGCATCAGATAATATTTTTGGATTGATGACAAGAATATACGCAAATGTAAAAAAAGTTGTGATGCCAGCTAAAAACTCTTGCTTCACAGAAGTGTTATATTTTTGTAATTGAAACATGCTTATGTACCCTTCCTACACCTGAATTATTATCACACATTCTTTTTCTTACTAGTATGTGAGAAAATATAATACTTAATCTTAACAATCAATAAAAAGAAGAGTCAACATATTCCCTAATAGTTCGAATTTTAAGTTTAAGTCTGACAAGTACAGATGTAGTACAGTTCATTATGATTATTTTTGTAGCATAACAGATAGAAATGTTTTATAATTTGAAATAGTTAAATATTTAGTAAACGCATTCAAATATCGTTCACTCTACAAGGGGGAGTCTTCTTATGCAGCACACAAACAAATCTGGAACTTTAAATCGTGGTTTAAAAGAACGACATATTACTTTAATGTCACTGGGCTCAGCTATTGGCGTTGGGCTATTTTTAGGATCCGCTTCCGCGATTAAACTAGCCGGTCCTTCTATTTTACTAGGCTATATGATTGCCGGACTCGTTATTTTTTTCATTATGCGAGCTCTCGGGGAAATGGCAATTGAACAACCTGTTGCCGGTTCTTTTAGTAAATATGCATATGATTATATCAGCCCACTCGCTGGTTATATTACTGGTTGGAATTACTGGTTCTTATGGGTGGTTACTTGTATGGCTGAAATTACAGCAGCTGGCATTTACATGCAGTACTGGTTCCCAGATATCCCGCGCTGGACTTGGGCGTTACTTGCTCTATTGTTAATGAGCGCTTTTAACTTCTTATCGGTAAAAGTATTTGGAGAACTTGAGTTTTGGTTTGCTCTAATTAAAATTGTCACAATTATCTGTATGATAGTAGTCGGAGCTGGTATTATTTTATTCGGATTCGGAAACGGTGGTATCGCTACTGGTATTTCAAACCTTTGGTCACATGGTGGCTGGTTCCCAAATGGTTTTTCTGGGTTACTACTCTCCATGCAGATGGTACTATTCGCTTATTTAGGCGTTGAATTAATCGGTGTTACAGCTGGTGAAGCTCAAAATCCGAAGAAAACACTCGCAAAAGCAATTGATAACGTGTTTTGGAGAATATTACTGTTCTACGTAGGAGCTCTATTCGTTATGATGGCAATTTATCCATGGAACGAACTTGGTGAGAAAGGAAGCCCATTCGTATTAACATTCCAGCAAATTGGTATCGCAAAAGCAGCAGGTATTATTAATTTTGTCGTATTAACAGCAGCTCTTTCTTCTTGTAATGGCGGTTTATTTAGTACAGGCCGTATGCTATTTACATTAGCTCAGCAGAAAAAAGCTCCTGAAAGATTTGGTCGTTTAAATAAAAATGGCATTCCAAGCCAAGGAATTGTAGCAACTGCTATCGTTTTACTCATTGGTGTTATATTAAACTATCTCGTACCTGCAAAGGTATTTACATGGCTTACTAGCATTTCAACTTTCGGCGCAATTTGGACTTGGGGAATTATATTAGTCGCTCAAATTAAATTCCGTAAAAGCTTACCTACTCAAAATAAACAAAAGTTATCGTATAAAATGCCTTTATACCCATTAAGCTCATATTTCTCACTCGTTTTCCTTGTATTAGTACTAGGTATAATGGCGTATTCAGAAGATACACGAATTGCATTGATTGTCGGCCCAATTTGGCTTATCGGCTTAGCAATCGTATATTACATGAAAGGGTTTCATAAGATTGATGAAACACCTAACTCAAAAATTAGTTAAGCAAAAACCCCTTCCTTATTACTTGGAAGGTTTTTTTTATATCTATATAAATATTTCTCAACAAAATTCACGGTATTTTTACAATCTTTTAATATTTTTTATGTTTTCCGTCTTTATTTTTACAGAAAAATAAATTACATTATTAAAGCACATATATTTATTATTAGGGGGATTCTTCTATGAAGAATAAAAAATGGATTACATTTTCTTTAGCAACAGCAATTACACTAAGTATAGGGACCTCGTTCATACCGTCTACTTATGCCGAAAGCTCTGTAGACCCAGCTCCTGAAATTGCTGCAAAAGTTGTAAATCAAAACAATGGGAAGAAAGTATTATTCGATAATACACACGGTCAAACTGCTGGGACAGCTGACTGGGTTATTGACGGCGGCTTTTCTGACTTCGGAAACGGCATTGCAAAAAACGGTTATCACGTAAAAGAACTTCGTAAATCAACACCTATTACGTACGAAGACTTAAAAGGTTACAATGTATTTATCGTTCCAGAAGCTAATATTCCTTACAAAAAATCTGAGCAGGACGCTATGTTACAATATGTAAAAAATGGCGGTAGTATCTTCTTTATTGCCGATCATTACAATGCAGATCGTAATAAAAATCGCTGGGACTCTTCTGAAGTATTTAATGGATATAGACGCGGTGCTTGGGATAATCCAGCAAAAGGAATGTCTAATGAAGAAGCAAATTCACAAGCTATGCAAGGAGTAGAAAGCTCTGATTGGCTATCTGACAACTTCGGTATTCGCTTCCGCTACAATGCACTTGGTGATGTTTCAGCGAAAACAATTGTATCGCCTGAACAATCTTTCGGAATTACAAAAGGTGTTTCTTCTGTAGCAATGCATGCTGGTTCTACTCTAGCAATTACAAACCCAAAACTAGCAAAAGGACTTGTTTACCTTCCAGAAAATCCATCAAAATGGAATAACGCTGTTGATAGTGGCGTTTATAATGGCGGTGGTATTGCAGAAGGCCCATATGCTGCAATTGCAAAAGTAGGACTTGGAAAAGCTGCCTTTATTGGTGACTCTTCTCCTGTTGAAGATGCTACGCCAAAGTACGTTCGTGAAGATTCTGGCCAAACAAAGAAAACTTACGATGGTTATAAAGAAGAAAACGATGCGATTTTATTAGAAAACATCGTAAATTGGTTATCGAATAAAGAGACATTTACAAGTTTAGATCAAGTAAATGGTTTACAGCTTGATTCACCTACAGCTCTACAAACATTTGAACAGCCAAGCTTATCAACAGAACCACAACCTGAACCTTGGAGTGCACCAAATGCAGGTTATCAATGGTTTAATACAAATACTTTTAAACCAGGTTCATACGGTTATAACGGTGCGGTAACAACAAGCGACTACGTCGTTACACACCCTAGCATTCTACCAAACAATGAAATTTTCCAAATGAAGATTCAAGTAAACAACTTACTACCTAATACAACTTATAACAACTATTCTTTAGGTATATTCACTACTGGTGGAACACAAGTAGCAAAAATTCAAAATACAAACGGCACTTGGCCATCTGCTTTTGGATATAGTAGTGCCTTCTCTTTCACAACCAACAGCTTAGGCTCTGCTGAGAAAGTTGTAAATGTACAGATTGATTCAAATACAACTGGACAAGCAACTCTTCGCCTACGCCAAAATACAACAACGAAATATAATGAAACTGTAACGATTAATAAGAAATAATGAAAAAGGCAATCCATACATGGATTGCCTTCTTCTCACTTCTCTTCCTTCGAGAAAAACATTCTTGAAATAACGATACCTATACTACCGACGATTAGGAATAACACTGCCCTAATCATCATCGATACCTCTGGTAAGTCAAGTAGGAATAACTTCCCTACCGTTACTACTAATACGATTAATCCAGCATATAATATTTCATTCATCTGTCTATAACGGCCAAACCAAACTGCAAATAACGCATATATCATCCATAATAACGATACAGATACGCTAATTATACTTCCATCTGTAGAAAGAACTTCACCAATTCTAGTGATTGTAATAAATACAATGACCATTAACCAGTAGAGTGCTATAGAGTACACATACTTACCAAAACTCGCTAACACTTCTTTCGCCTGTCTCATGCAATAATAGAACGTTCCTATTAAAATAAGATGAGCAACAAAACCTGCCGAAATAAATTGATCAAACGGGCTAAAAATCGTCTGTATCATTCCAATTGCGTAAATCGTTGCACTAACATACAACTTTATCTGTTGTTTTCCTTTAATAGAAGTAACCATACCGAGGAAACCTTGTAACAATAGTACGATCGCTGCATTCACTAAACTATACTCGTATAAAATCGCTAAACTAAATGCTCCCATTGCGAAACCAAATAAGAGATTTGTAAATGTAGAATGTCTATTTTTCCTATATTCAAATACGAACATAGCGGCATGCACGAGTGCACTAATAATTAATCCCCATGTTGTAAAATCAGGTATTTTTGAAATAGCTAGTATAAAGAACACTGCATTCGCACTAAATATCGCCAAACGCGGTTCTGGTATAAAACTTCTCTCCGTAAACATATGCCAAAATAATAGTAAATGAATCAAACCATATACAATCGTTAACTGTATTTGCAAGTTCTCTAATAATATTGACATAACAGCAAAGAAGACAAAAAGAACAATGGCCGCAACAGCGTAAGAAATCATATATAAATATTTATAACGATTTTTCAATCCATACCATAATAAACTAAGTGTTAACACTGTCTCATATCCAAAGAAAATATAAGGATTAGGAGTCGTACTATTTAACAAGAATGGCACGAAGAACGCTCCTACCGCTACGAAGATAGTAAGGTATTCCGAGTTATATCTTTTCGCTAAATAAATCCCTAAAATAACCCATGCAATATTAAAGAGAAACGCGATACTTGCCGGAATAAATGCATACAAATAATGTGCCGCAAACGTCGTTAAAACAATCCCCGAAATACTTCCTCCAACCAATACTAATCCTAACGCCTGCCGCTCTCTTTTAATTTGAATATCTCCTATATAATACAAACCGATAGATAATGCGATACCAAACACAATTCGTATTGCTGGTGTTAATAAACCAGCATCTACCCCTGCTTTAAATAACCAGATCACTCCAAGCAACATAATACCGACAAATACACGCGGTAACCACGTTTGACAAAACTTAATAATATTAAATGGCTCTGGTTTAAAAGCAGATATATCTACTTGTTTTACCTCATATTCTTGCACAGGCTCTTTTATCGTAACTATTTCTTCTTTTGGCTTTTCCTCCATTACCGTTTCAATATATTCTTTCTTTTCCTTACTAACATGTTGCTGAGCGTTCTCTACTTCTATTTCCCTTTGCTTCACTTTTAATTCAGCAAGTGCTTCTTGAATTGTTTCAATTGCCGTTTCGAGTGCTTCTATTTTCTTATCCAAATCCTTCTTCATACGCTACCCCCTTATTCGTAACTCTCATTAAACCTATATATTACCAATTATCTTTATCATACTCTTAGTCTATTCATTTTCAATAGTATTTTTTCCAAAAAAAGAAAGATGCCTTCCCAAAATAGGAAAACACCTTTTTACTCATTTATTCTTATTTAGAACAATGCTAACGATGACACCAACACACACGCCTATAATAGCTGGAACTATCCACCCAACACCTTCTGTATAAAATGGAATGTATTTTAATACTGACGTCCACTGATTCATCATTACATTTTTATTTAAAATATCAATTGCACTAAATATTGCTACAAACCAAACAGTTACTGCATATACGTATGCATACTTCCCAATATACTTATGGAATAACCCTAGAATAATAAGCGTTAATGCAATTGGATAAATAAATCCAAGAATTGGTACTGATACTTTTAAAATTTGCGTTAATCCTAAATTAGCTAAGATCATACTAACAACGCTTACTATAAATGCCCACACTTTATAAGATACTTTCGGAAATGCACTCGCAAAAAATTGACTACAAGACGTAACAAGTCCAATTGAAACACATAAACAAGCGATAGTAAAAATAAGACCTAATAAAACGACTCCGCCCTGTCCAAATAATGTAATCATAACTTGTGCTAACACTTTCGCACCGTTATCAAATGTTCCTAATGAGCCACTAATTGCCCCCACATATCCAAGGATGACATAAATAATAGATAATAATAGTCCTGCTCCAATTCCAGCAATACTCATATATTTCGCTAAACCTTTATCATCTTCAATACCCTTTGCACGTAATGCATTTGCAATCACAATTCCAAAAATTAAAGCAGCTAACGCGTCCATTGTTAAATATCCATCTAAAAATCCTTGAAACATAGGAGCTTGTCCATAATTCCCCGCAGCCTCTTTCACGCCACCTACTGATGTAAACATACTTTTTATAAAAATAATGGCAATCATACATAATAATAATGGTGTTAAAACTTTCCCAAACAAACCCATTAACTTAGATGGTGATAAACTTAACCAATAAACAATACTAAAGAAAATAACTGTATAAAACAATAATACTCCGCTTCCTGCTTCAGGGAATAACTGACCTGGCCCCATTTCAAAGGCTAAACTTCCCGCACGTGGTATACCAAGCCCAGGTCCAATAAATACATACACGATACATGGAAAAATAATTGCAAATGAAGAATGAACTCTACCCGCTAACGTTTGAAAACTTCCTGCTTTTGCAATAGAGATAACACCTAATATAGGAAGACCTGTTGCTGATATAATAAATCCTACTAATGAAATCCACACATGTTCTCCTGCTTCATATCCAAGAAAAGGTGGGAATATAAGATTCCCTGCTCCAAAGAACATCGAAAATAACATAAGACTAATAAGTAAAATTTCTTTTTTCTGTAACAATTTCATTTCTTTCTCCTTCTTTAATTTTATCTCTTATGAAATCAATTCCACATATAAAAAAAGTACAATAACCTGCTTCCTTACAAAGAAAACATAGTCCATAGTCTATCACAAAAGAAACACCCCTTCTATAGCTATCCCCCTTTTCCAATTTCTTCTGAAAAATCAACCTTTATTGACTTATAATAGTTAATAAGGTAAAATATTAAATGTACAAAATTATTAACTTTGTTTTTGTTTGTGTCAGGAGGAAAATAAAATGGAATCAACGATACAACTAGAAAGAGAACAACAAAGAAAAAAGAAACATCCTCCAGGTTTATACTTACTCTTCTTTACAGAAATGTGGGAAAGATTTAGTTACTATGGATTACGAGGATTATTAACATTATATTTAACGACAGCTTTAGTAAGCGGTGGTCTTGGGTTTAGTCCCGCATGGGCACTCTCTATTTACGGATTTTACACTGGAGCCTGTTATTTCACACCAATGATTGGTGGATACTTAACAGATCGTTTTCTAGGTAGACGAAAAGCGATCACAATTGGTGGTATAACAATGGCAATCGGTAACCTTACACTATTTGCCTTGCAAAACCAATTAGGCCTATACCTCGGATTAGCGCTTATTATTATCGGTAACGGATTCTTCAAACCGAACATCTCTACACTGGTTGGAGAATTATACGAAGAGAACGATCCAAAACGTGATAGTGCATTTACCATTTTCTATATGGGTATTAACGTCGGGTCATTTTTAGCTCCACTCGTTTGCGGATTTTTATCAGAAAATTTATTCAAAACAACAGTTGATGGCGTTGTACATTACGGATTCCGTTACGGTTTCTTAGCCGCTTCAATCGGAATGATCATTGGACAAATTTTATTTACAACACTATCAAATCGCTTCCTTGGTAATATCGGTAAAAAACCAACTCGTGATTTACAAACAGCTGCTGGACAACCATCAGTAGGAGATACACCGTTAACAAAAAAAGAAAAACAACGTACCGCAGTTATCGTCATTTTAACATGCTTCGTTGTCTTCTTCTGGGCTGGCTTTGAACAAGCTGGTAGCTCATTAACATTATATACAAACAAATTTGTAGACCGCTCTGTGTTCGGATGGGAAGTTCCAACATCTTGGTTCCAATCGGTTAATCCATTATTTATTATTTTACTTGCTCCAGTCATTTCTGCATTATGGGCAAAACTTGCAACTCGCAAGCAAGGTGATTTAAAAATCCCAACTAAAATGGGACTTGGTATGATCTTGCTCGGTATCGGTTATATCATTCTCGTTATCGCTACATTAAAAACAGGTAGTGATGAACATAACATTACAGAAAAAGCAAACTTACTGTTTATCGTCTTTACGTATCTTTTCCATACGTTAGGTGAGCTATTCTTATCACCTGTCGGACTATCAATGGTTAGTGCGCTTGCTCCGGTAAAATTAGCATCTTTATTAATGGGTGTATGGCTAGCAAGTTCAGGTATCGCCAACATTTTAGGCGGACAACTTGCAAGCTTCACAACTTCACTTGGATACGCTGAAGTATTCACAGTTATTGGCGCTGTGGCAATTGTATTAGGCTGTGTTTTATTATTAATTTCTAAGAAATTAGTGAAATGGATGGATTAAAAAAGATGAGGAATTTCTCCTCATCTTTTTTTATACTGTTTTACCTTTTTCTATTGCTTGTTCGTACAGCTCTTTATGTTCTTTATATTCACTTGGTACGAAACTCTTATAGAAAAATGAGAACCAGCTATCTCCCTTTTTATACCCTTCTTCTCGAATTTCCGCTGCTTTTTTATTCGATTTAAATCCTTCAGTAAACCATTTCTTTAACAATTCATTTCGTTCATACTTAGCAGGAACTTTTAAATCATAGTTTTCAAATGCATACTTATAGCCAGCCTTTTCTACTGCCTTTTTTGTAGACTTATAGCCTTTTTCATACGCTTTTTCATATGCCTTCACGTATACTTCTTTCTCTCTATTTCCAGGATTCTTTTCAGCTAGTTCTTTCCCTGTCTTTTCCCCTAATTCAGCTTGCTCTTTTTCAATTTTTTCTGTTCTTTCTTTATTCCCTACTTTGAATCCTTCTGCAAAGTTTACCTTAAACTCTGGAGCAACTTGACTATCGTCCATTGTCTCTTGTGCTAAACCCTGTTCTTTTCCTTTTTCAAAATGCGTTTTCTTCTGCTCTTCTAAAGACCATGCGGCTGCATAAGTCGCTTTAAACGCTTGTTTATATGCATCAGATTTTCCAGCTACATGCACTTCTGCATCATTTTTTCCTGCTTTAAAATCAGTTTCTCCATTCTTTTGACCTTCAAGTTGACCTTTTTCCATATCAGCTTGGCGCTGCGCTTCCTCTTGCTTACGTGCCTCTTCAGCTTTTCTTTGTTCCTCGGCTACACGTTGTCTCTCTTCTTCAGCTTTACGCTGTGCTTCTGCAGCACGTTGTTTTTCAGCCTCAGTATTGCGCTGTGTTTCTGCTTGTCTCTCAGCTTCTACAGCACTATTATTATTCTGACTAGGAGCTGGGCTCGTTGCGCCACTACTAGAAGCTGGTTTATTGTGATAATGATATTCCCCGTACTGTAATCCCCACTTCTCACAATTTGTACGACACGTATGTCCGCCATTAGCATCTGTACGCCCTGGATGCGCATAAGCTGAAATTGGAGCTACCAATAACGCTATACTCGTTGTTAAAAGAAGTTTCTTCACCTGTTGTCTCACTCTTGTTCCTCCCAAAATATAGAATTCTAAATTTATTATACATAAATAGAAGAATAATTAAATACAAACCGAAATATTCTATTATTTCTCAACATTAGTAAAAAAGAAGGGGAACTCTTTAAAGAGTTCCCCTTCTTTTTTACTTCTTCGCCTTCGTTCCTACTAAATCACCAGCAACAACATAACGCTTAGAATTGTCCTTTACAGATACACATGTAATAAGCGTTATCTCATCTTTCCCATGATCCTCTACAACTTCCCACTTATCAGGAGTCACTTCAGATACACCAGTAACCGCATACTCATATTCATTTTCATTGTCATACAAATAAATTTTATCGCCTTTTTTCAAAGAAGCTATATCACTAAATAAAACACCTTTTTTAGACATATTATGTCCTGCTAATGCGTAATTTCCTTTTCCCATAACTTGATTCTCTTTTACTGTCGCTGCACCTGATAATAAGTTTTTTTCAGTAGAAGCTTTTAAAACAGGCAGTTCTACTGAAACACTTGGAATCGAAATACGACCAATTACTTGTTTCTTATCTAATGATGCATTCGCTACTTCCGCCAAGTCTGGTTGATTAATTTTGGAAGCATCTACAAATTCCGTCTCATGCTTTTCATAATCCATCTTTTGAACAGCCTGCACATTTTCAGTCTGTTTCTTTTCAGCCTGATATCCATCATAAAATGGCTTTCCAATTAACACGCCACCTACAACAAATAGCAGAATTGCTACTATACTATAAATTCTTTGCTTATTCATACACAGTTCCTTTCCCTTACAAAATCTTACTCTATATAAAATGATAAAATAATATCGCTATATGTACAAGTATTAGCTTAAAAAGAAACCTTCTTGCCGGTGCAAGAAGGTTTCTTTTTAAGCTAATTTATTTCTGTATAGTGATACGTGAAATACTGTCATTTGAATAAAGAAAATAGAAAATAGAATATATAATGGGTATCCAGGAAGATATTCATTAATAATAGGCGAAAAAGTTAAAAATCCAACTGCACAAGGTAACACAAACCATAACGATACAAATGTTGTTCGGCAAGCTTTATCCGTAATCGCTTTTTCACGTTCATCTTCTAGTGGAAATAATAATGGATACATCCAAAAAGATAAATTCTTATATTTTTTCTTTTGAATTCTATAAAAAATTGTAACTATAATTGCTCCAATAAATAATAAAATGAATGGTACTCCATTAAACCATACTTCAAACGGGAATTTCTCGTTTTTAATTATATCTGCTAACTCTGTAATAACACTATAAAATTCAACAAATGTCCAACATGCTAGTGCAGTATAGAGTACATTTATAATATAAGAAAAAACAATTCTATTCATCCTTTTCCCCCTCCTTATTTAAAACAAACACATCTTCCATCTTTAACTGAAACACATCACAAATCGTAAGTGCCAATAACAACGAAGGAACGTAATCCCCTTTTTCAATTGCTGCAATTGTTTGTCTCGTTACTCCAACCTTTTCTGCTAATACGCTTTGCGTAAAGTTAAAACGAGCTCTTAATTCTTTTACTCTGTTTAAAATGGTCAAATTTACCACCTCTCACCATTATTGTATGCTATTCTTAACAAAATGTAAACTCAACTTAACATTATTATTATAAAAAAATCCAACTCTACGTATTGTAAAGTTGGATTACTTGTTAGTTTAAAATTGTAACTTTAACTGTTCTTCTGCCCCAGCTACTTGATGAACCTTTATCTGGCATTAAAACATCAATTCTATGCCCTTTAATAGCCCCACCAGTATCGGCTGCAATTGCTACTCCATAACCTTCAACATTTACAGTCTTACCTAATGGAATAACATTTGGATCTACAGCAATTAATTTCATTCCTGGGTTTGCAGTTAGATTATAACCTTTACCACCTGGTCCCCATGCAGAAAATACTTGTTGACCTGGTGCATAACCATTTTCCCCTGGATCAGCTGTATAAGCTGTAGCTTCTACATAAATTTCTTTCCCACCAGCAGTTGGCTTAGAAGATGGTTCAGGTTGTGCAGGTTTTGCAGGTTCTACCTTCGAATTATTATTAGCAACTGGTTCAGCTGGTTTACTAGCTTTTTCCTGCTTTTGCTTTTCAACAATTTCTGCTTGTGCTTTCGCTAAAGCTTCTTGCTCTGCTTTTGCAGCCGCTTCTGCTTTTGCACGCTCTTCCGCTGCAATTCTTGCTGCTTCTTGCTCACGAGCAATCGTTTCTTGTACTGTCTTCATATTTGATTCAATTTTAGCTTTTTCTTCCGCTGCTAAATTAAGTTGACTTGTAACTTCATTATATTTAGCTTGAACTGTTTGTAAGTTATCTTGACGCTTTTTCAAGTTATCTTGCAGTTCAGCTTGCGCTTTTGCTAATTTTTGTTTGTCTACTACTAAAGATGCTTCTTTTTCGTCAATTGTTTTCTTATCTTCTTCAATTTGACGAAGATCTTGTTCTTGTAGACGTAAAATTTCTTTATCAGCTTCTAGAATAGTAGAAACTGCGTTCATACGTTGTAAGAAGTCTGCAAAGTTTTTTGACTCTACTACAACTTCTACTACTAAACTTGTATTTGAACTGTTTTGAACAGAAACCATACGTTTTCTCATAATATCTTTACGAGCAAGGACTTTATCCTCCAAAACGACAATTTCTTGCTTTTTTTGCTCAATCTGCTTATGTGTTTCATCGATTTTACGTTGAATAGCAGCTTGATCCTCTTTATTTTTTGCAATTGTATTATTTAAATTATGTAGTTCGTTTTCGATACCTTTAATTTCTTTACTAACAGCTTGCTTCTCTTGCTCTTTCTTTTGCATTTCTGCATCGTTTTGTTGCAATTGCTGTTGCATGTTGTTAAGTTTCTCGTCGTTTGACTCTGCTTTAACAGCGACTGTACTAGAAAGACCGATAATTCCTGCTAATACTAGACAGCTGATTCGCTTAAAATAGTTCATAATCCGACTCCCTTCTTATACAGTTATACATGATTTATTTTACAGTTTGTTTACAAAACGATTAAATACAGTTTATTTTTCGTGACAAAAAAAAGAGAATTGTGAATAAAATGTAATAGATTCTTAAATATTTAACAATTCCTATATTTAAAAAATACAAAAGATGCTAAAATCCAAATATAGAGAAAATATAACTTTCGAAGGCGGTTGAAATAAATACATGTTTACTCAAAAGAAATCACTCCAACATACAATTGCTCAATTAGAAGAGCGTATACAAGAATTAGAAGCAGAATTAAAACAAAAAGATATTGAAAAACAAGAGACTATTTCTACTATCCACAATCGTGTACAAAGCGTTGTCCACGAGCACCAACTTGTAAATAACCAACACAATACACTCCAAAATTTAGTTCAACAATTAAGTTCATGTTTCGAAAATGTTTCAACACGTACGACACATTCCAATGAGTTAAATAATGAAATGTTGCAAAAGGAACAAAGCTTAATTCAGTCTATTGCAGAAATTATTGACTGCTCTAATGAAGGAAAAGAATCCGTTCACCGCTTACTTATTGTAATTAATAAATTAGGTGAACAATCCCAACGCACGTCTAATAGTATGAATCATCTAAGCGAACGCTCAAAGGAAATCGAGCAAATTGTAGAAGTCATTCAAAACATTGCAGCACAAACAAATTTACTTGCTTTAAATGCGAGTATTGAAGCCGCACGTGCTGGAGAACACGGTAAAGGATTCGCTGTCGTTGCCAATGAAGTAAGAAAACTAGCAGAAAGTACAGCAGAAAGTACAAAAAACATAGGCAACTTAACGAAAAAAATTCAAGAAGAAATTGAAAAAGCATACGATAACACAAAAGATAATTTACATTTAGTCGATGAAGGTGTAGAAATGAGCGCCGATACAAATGCTAGAATTGAAAATATTTTAGTTATGATTCAAACGTTACAAAATGGTGCTACAAATGTTATTAAGGCTATTGAAAACCAAAAATCTTGTAATGATGACATATTACGAGAATTCGCTAACACACAACAAATGTTCCAAAAATTAAATACTACTATTATGAATCATATTCATGATGCTGAAAAAGTCGATGTTCAATTGTCTAAAAGTCTTCAAGGAACAGTAAATTCTTAATTAAAAATAAAAATCCCTTATACTGCTATAAGGGATTTTTATTTTATTTCGAATATTTATTTCTTTTCAATATTCATCCATATCTTTGTTATAATGGAAAAGTTGTTTCTTTCAACTAATAAACAAGGAGGTTATTATGGAACAATTTTACTACGTTTTAAAATATTTAATTCTCGGTCTGTTCCAAGGACTAACAGAACCAATTCCGATTTCTTCAAGTGGTCATCTCGTTTTAGCACAACATTTGCTAGGACTAAAAATAGAAGGGTTTAGCTTCGAACTACTTGTTAATTCAGCTTCATTATTAGCTGTATTACTTATTTATAGAAATGATTTAATTCGTCTAACGAAGAATGGTCTCTCTTATATATTTACAAGAGCAGAAGACGCAAAATCAGATTTCTTCTTTATTATTTATCTTGTTATTGCAACCATTCCAGCAGGTGTTATTGGTGTTTTATTTAAAGATTACATCGATCAGTACTTAAAAGGTGTGAAGATGGTTGGGATTTCCCTTCTTATTACTGCTGTCGGCCTTTGGATTATTAGAAATTTACGCGGTCGTAAAAATGATGGCGACCTTTCTATGAAAGATGCAATCATCGTCGGATTAGCACAAGCTTGCGCACTGATTCCCGGAATAAGCCGATCTGGTGCCACAATCGTAGCAGCAATGTTACTTGGTATGAAGCAAGAAACAGCTCTTCGCTTTTCATTCTTACTATACATTCCTGTTAGCTTAGGTGGCTTATTGTTAAGCATTACAGACATTGCAAATGATCCAAATCTAGACACATTATTCGTGCCATATGTTGTTGCATTCATCGCAACATTTATCATGACGTATATTTCACTAAAATGGTTTATGAACATTATGGCAAAAGGAAATTTAAAATATTTCTCTTTCTATTGTATTATCGTAGGTGTACTTACTCTTATTTTCTTATAAAATGAAACTTACAAATTGAAAGCGAGTCATTCTATTACACTAGATGACTCGCTTTTTTATACCTTTATTAAGTTAAAATCTATCATTTACTTTGAATTTTCTGAATAGTATAATATTATTTAAGTTCACTATTATAGTAAAGCTATCTTTCCTACTATTATCGTAAAAGAGGTGTTTATATGTTTATTGTTACTAAACTCATTCATATTAAGTACGGATATGAATGTGAGCTTCTTTATGGGCTTAAACAATATTATCCTTCTCCCGGAACGAACGGTTGTATTAACATAGAGTTTTCACATGTTCATCGTACAAATGATAAGACAGAATATATGATTCGTATGTTATGGAAAACACAACAAGATTACCATACATGGCTTTCTCAAAGAGAAAGCCATGTAACTTTGAAGCGCAAAATACAAGGCTATATCCTTTCTTCCAAATCAAATGCTAGCTATGTACATTAACCCTCCTCTTTTTATTCCTTACGAGGGGCAAAATGATAAAGTGAAACTTTAATCAGCTCTCATCAATCGGGCTGTTCACAAATAACGAGATAAGGCCCCTCTTACTTTTCATACTGTAAGAGGGCTTCTCTTATGCATACACTTTCTTCTCTTGACAATACAAACGAATAACATGTTTATTTTGTTGAAATACATCATGCGTCAGACGAATAATAATAAAGTTTCTTTTTGTTTGATCATCATGAACAAAAATCTGTTCTCCCTCCTGAAAACGCCATGCACTTTCAAAAGTCGTAATATGATCCCCACTTACAGAAAAAAGTTCATATCGCATCTCTTGTACCCTCTCTCAACTTACATAATCATAATATCCTCATATTAAATTTATTATAACTTAATTCCTATAAAATTAGTAATTATTTCTATTTCGAAAGATTTTAACTTTGTATTTAAATATTTTTAGCGCTATAATGATAAACGAATTTTTATTGAAAGGAGTTTTACTTTGACTGCATATTTATTTCCAGTGAAAACAGCGTTTATTTTATTTCCCTTTTTAGCAATGTTTCTTTTAATCCCTTTTTTAATATTTAATTATCGAAAATACGGTTATTTAAATAAATGGCGCTCATTTATTTTATACTCATTATTACTTTACTTATTAAATGCCTATTTTCTTGTTATTTTGCCGTTACCACAAACGTTTGATACTTGTAGCCTACAACCGGCTAATACACAACACATGCAACTCTCACCATTTTATTTCATACAAGAGATTAGTAGTCATACATCGGCAGTTTTAACGAAACCAGCTACTTATTTCTACTTATTAAAAGAGTCTGCGTTTTTACAAGTTGCATTTAATGTTCTATTAACTGTTCCATTCGGTATTTACTTACGTTATTATTTCCGACGTAGTTTCTTACAAACAATTTGCATTTCCTTTTTCCTTTCACTATTTTTCGAGCTAACACAAGTGACTGGATTATACGGTATATACAATTGTGCATACCGATTATTTGATATCGATGATTTGTTTTTAAATACATTAGGTGGCGTAATTGGTTTTATCATTGCACCAATATTTACGTACTTCCTTCCGAAGACAAATGAGTTAGATAGTCATATTGATTTGGAAACGAAACCAGTCGGATTCATTCGTCGCCTTATCGCGATGCAAATTGATTGGATTTTCTTATCTATCGTTGTACCTGTCGTTAAAAACAAAGGAAATTCTTTCTTCGTTTCTAATATGCAATCTTACACCAATATGTATGAACTCATTTTCATTACGTGTTCAATCCTTATTTACTTTATTATTATTCCATACTTTACGAATGGAAAAACAATTGGGAAAGCATTGCTTCGCATTCACCTGAAAGGAAAATCAGATCGTATTACATTAAAAGAACTATTTATTCGCTACGGTATATTTTATTTTGCGTTAGGCGGAATCAATTACATTCTTTCTAGTAGCTCTATGTTAAATCATACAGAGCCTTTAGTATTACTCGTTACATTGTTATTCCTATTTATCATTAACGGCCTATTTATTATTCATGTTTTACTGCATGTATTTAGCCGTGATAAACTACTTTTTTATGAACATATTAGTCATACAAGAAATGCAATTACACTAAAAAAAGCTGACAAATAATTATTTGTCAGCTTTTTTATATACATAATGTGAAACTTTAATCAGTGGGGGTCTTACTGCCCGGCAAATAGCGGGATAAATAATTTTTCTGCATAAGGATTAAAAAACATTCCAAGTTCATCTAGAGACTTCCTCGCCTGTAAAAACGAATGAAACTCTGGATATATATCTTGTAATTGCTCATACGATAATGTATGCATTTTCCCCCAATGCGGACGCCCTTCATACTTTAGAAAAATTTTTTCCACTTCGCCAAAGTAAGCAGCATATTTCATACCTTTATACATATGAACAGCGATATACGCTGAATCTCTTCCATAGGCTGGACTAAGCCATATATCATCACCTTTCACATAGCGGCATTCGATCGGGAAGTGCACCTTATACTTTTTCTTTTCAATAATATTTGAGATTTCTTCTACCACAGTCCTCATATACTTTGAAGGAATGCTATACTCCATTTCATAAAATGGTACCGTACGTGATGTAGCAAATACTTCATAGCTCGGGCCAATTATTTTTGTGTTTGGTACAGCCTTAGCTGATAATCGACTCACTCCTTTACTTATAGAAGGAAACCATTTACACCCTTTAGATAGTAAAGAGAACATCCTATTTTCAAGTAACTCCACCTTTAGTTTATGCCATTTCAAATCACTGCCTTGATTCGTTGTTTCGTTCGTAAGTTTTACTTGTACTTCATCAGAATAAGGAAAAACGAAAAATTCAAAGTGACGATGCTTCTTATACTCTTCTAGTTTGTTCATTACAGTAGATAATGACTGTTTTTCACTTTTATAAACGAGTGAATACGCTGGAATAACCTTCAATTTTATCTTTACAATGATACCTAACATTCCAAGTGACAACTGAAACGCTCTCCAATATTCTACGTTCTCAGCTTCCGAACAAACTATACTCTCACCATTAGATAAAACTGCCGTAATCTCTATAACTTGTGTTGATAAGCTCCCAAAGGTAATACCCGTTCCATGAGTCCCCGTACTAATCGCTCCTGCAATAGATTGCGAATCAATATCCCCTAAATTTTCTTGCGCATAACCTTTTTCCTCAAGTAACTTCCCTAAATCATATAACTTTGTTCCTGCCCACACTTCAGCGACCATCTTTTCTTCATCAATATTCACAATGCCCTTCAATTCATCTAAAGAAACTAAAACTTCTTCCGTTTGCACAAGGGGTGTAAACGAGTGTCCTGAACCAACAACACGAATTTTCTGCCCCTTTTTTCGTGCAAGCCCCACTACTTCTACTACATCTTGTATACTTTCTGGATACATCGTATAATGCGGCGTTCCTTCTACATTCCCTGTCCAATTCCTCCACTTTTGTCCCTTTATAGAAAGCATTGGCCATCCCCCCGATATGTTGAATACTCCCCAACAATCTCTCCTTTTTTAACACGATACAAAAAAGGAAAGCGCTCACATAATTTACCAGCCTTACTATGACGAAACAAAATGGACTCTCCTATATCCACTCGTTCCTCGCCGCTATAAAAAATTGGCGTTTGTACCTCGCCAGCACCTTCTAAAGCTAATAGTTTTGCACCCTTCGGTCTCCAAACTTCAGGCTCTTTATCTTTTCCAACTGCTCCTGAAGCAATATATCCACCACCTAGGCAAGTGTAAATAAACGGGACTGGTTTACGCACAACTGGTAAAGCAAATCCGACCGCTGGATGAAATTTCACCTCTTTATAATAATCAAACAGCTTCGGAGAATAAAAAGCAGAACCTATTGTAATCTCTGAAACTGAATTATCTTTCTCAGTTGTTTTTATGCTTCCTGTTCCGCCTCCATTTACAAACCTTAGCTCAATACCAAGTTTTTGTATTGCTTTTACAATATATTCTCTTCTTTCTTTCACTTCTAGCACTGATTTCTGCTTTAAATACGAAATCACTTTACTTTTCAGCCATTGATTCGGTATATGGTCTCCCACCCCAGCAATTTGAGCTTCATAACCCATCACACCATCTAACATTAAATATGATGACCTTCTCACCTTTTCTACTACTTTCAACGCATCCTGCACATTTTTTACTGGGGATCTTTGTACACCAAAATGAAATTGAAAGAAACGACTACTCATATCAATATCCAAACAAACACGAAAACACCCTTTAGATTTCTCAGCAATTTTTTCTAAATACACAATATGCTCTTCACAATCCACCATACAAGTTATAATGAAACCTTTCTTTGTTAGCAAACTAATTTCACACAAAGCTCTTTCATCATAAGCAGGATATCCGAGCAATAAATCATTAAATCCTTGTTCTATTAAAAATAAAACCTCTCTAGGTGAAAAGCACATAATACCTTGAAATCGATCATTTGCAGCTAAAATCTTTTGCATAATCGGAACAGAACGTAACGATTTACTCGCTATACGAATCTTCTTATTTCCACTTAACTCTATAGTCGATTGAATATTTCTATCTAAAGCCACTTCATCCAAAAATGCACACGGTAATGGAACTTCTTTAAAAATTCCTCGATCCACATTTTTCTCTCCTCTTTTCAATATGTCTTATACATATTGGAAAGAAAGTATGATTTTCCTGTTTGCAAATAAAAAAAGTTTCTTCTTTACGAAGAAACTTTTTGAAACTACTTCATAGAAATAGTCGCCTCTACTGGATAATGATCAGAGTAATCATTATACGTATATTTTTGGAACCACGATGTAACAGTCCATTGTGGAGATTTCGGCTGTAACACCTTATTCTCTATATACGATGGGTTCGCATGGTCTTTGCTTGCAATAATATAATCTAAATATTCGGCAGGACTATCAGGGAAATTATATTTTGCAATACTGTTTGTCGTTGCATCCCAAGTCGCTGTATGTCCAGTATAAGATGGTACAGAAGCGTTCAATGTTTTAAACATAGATGCATACTCTGAATCATTATTGTTCTCTGCATTTATCTTATTTACGTTCATATCACCACCAATTAACACATACTCATTATTTGGTATATTTTTATTTTTAATAAAATCTTGAATTTCTTTTAATTGGTTCGTACGTACAGATGCTGGTGAAGTTTTTCCGCACATACTATCCTCAGCCTGCAAATGCGTCCCAATCACGTGAACGAAACGATCATTTTTCTTAATTTTCGTGTATCCAAATCCTTTATTCGATAAATTATCTGGCCCGCATCCTTTTGCAAATACATATTGAATCTTTTCAGCGATTGGCCATTTGCTCACAATCGCAACGCCACCATCTTCAGGAGTTGAAGATGAATAGTTCCCTAACGTTTTATCCCATTTGCTTCCACTACTACGACCTAATACTGCTGTTTGATTTGGATATTCTTTCTTCAAATTGCCTAATAAACGATCTGAGGTACTATTATCAAACACTTCATTTAATATAACAACATCTTGATTCTTTATATAATCTGCCGCCCCGATTAAATCAGCACGCTCGGTTTGTCCCCAGTTTGGATATAAGTTTGTTGATAGCATATATACATTATGCGTCATCACTTTTAATGTATCATTTTGATTTGTAGATGCTTCTGCTTGAGCTGAAGTTCCGCTATATAAAGCTCCTAAACCAACCCCTAAGCTAAGTACACCTTTTAGCAATTTACCTTTCACGTTTCATACCTCCATGTATTGTATAGTCATAAAAAGGCCAAATACTCTATTCTGAGATTTGACCTTTTTCAAATACTTAACGATTTCCGTACGTATCAAACCAAAGCTGAATGTATCCAGCAGTAACACGTTGTGCATCCATTAAACGCTTACCTGTCATTGGTGTAACTTCAGCGCGCCATTTATCTGCATATTCTTGTGATACAGCTGCTCTTACGAACCAATCTTTCGTATTATCATTTACAATGCCAGCGTAATCTTGTTTCGCAACTACTGCCGCTCCATGAATCCAATCTTCTGGATTTGTACCTTTCCAGTTCCAATATCCATTTCCATCCGTTACTTTATAATTATCTTTTATCGTATCTACAAAGTTTTCATATTTAGAATGGAATCCTTGTGGATACGAAAGGTTCGTAAAGTTTGCCGCATGCATCGGTTGGTTTACATCCCCTAAATAATGAAGAGATAATCCTAAATAGAAGAATGCTTGTTTCATATCTTTATTTTTGTAAGACTCACCAGCTAATTTAAAATATTTAGCTCCAGTTTCCTTTGCCTGCTTTGCATACGGAATATAAGTTTTCCCATTGTCAGGGTCATAGAAATGTGAAGCAAATGTGCTATTATCATAATAAGGATTTTCATAGTCAGCAGCATAAATACCGTTCTCTAACTCAGTACGCCATTCATTTAATAGTGCAACTCGATCTTGTTTTACAAGTGTTGTATTACGAGACATAATATCAATTGCACGGTTTACAATCCATAAATGAGAATTCACGCCTTCTTTATGTTTATCTTCAGCAGACCAGCGCGGAATAACTCCAAATCTCTGTCCCCCATCATTTTCATGAGCAAATGCAACACTTTGTAATGGAGCAACTAATGTAATAGCTGCCGCTAAAGCAAGTACTTTCTTTTTCATATAAAATCCTCCATTTTATAATTGAATTATTGTAAACATTTTGTTAGGATCCTATGATGTCGTCCGGTTAACCTATGACTAGAATATCCCACCTTTCACGAAATTTCTATCACTAAATTAAAATATACAAATGTTCATATCATTATAACTTTATACACAGTGAATATAATGAATGAATACACTTTCATTTTAATAAACTATTATTAAGGCTTGTCTAAACTAATGTGAGGGTGTTGCAAAACTCATAAATATCCAAAAATGAATGCATAAAGAAACCCGTTTTCCTGGAAGAATGATAGTAT
>NZ_JBNPJZ010000091.1:0-49502 GCF_050312695.1 Bacillus sp. AF62
ACAGGAACTCCAGGAACAGATGGAGTAACGGGTCCAACAGGGGCGACAGGAACTCCAGGAACAGATGGAGTAACGGGTCCAACGGGAGCAACCGGACCGGTGACCACTGACTATGCTTTTGCTACCATATCACAATCTACTTTAAATGCCGGCCAAAATACAAACATATTGTTCGATACTATTGAACTAGCGGGAGGAACTAGTAATATATCACTCGATACTACGACTGGGATATTCACCTTAGGAGCTGGCCATATATATCAAGTTATATATTCTATAGGAACTAATACCACTAATTCAGGGTTTCAGATGTACACAGCGAATGCTCCAACTCTTCCAGACACTCCAATTAGAGGGACCCAAACCTCAACATCTAATAATTCTAGTGCGGACCTTACTACAGCAGCTATTATTGATCTTCGTACAAAACCAGCTGCTACTCTTTCGGTGAAAAATAACAAAGCGATAACATCGGCTTTACTAGGACCAAGTTGTGCAGTGACGATTGTTACCATAGGACAATAGGTAGTGGGAAGTATATATTGCCTTCAGTATCTTTTGAATAAAATGCTGGTGGAAATTGGTTGAATTCAAATGTCAGATAAATATAAAATACCCAATAACAGTAGAATAGTACTCTGCAGTTTTAATGACAGGTTTGTGTCGTAAAGTTTACAAAAGTAGAGACAGGTACTGATAAATGTGGGGAAGCATTTAGTCAGCTCCTAATAATTTTTGTAATGCCTTGTACGTCGAAAAAGAGAAATCTGGAATGATAGGATCCCCTTATAGTTGGACTTGTCAACATTTTCTAGACACTAAGTTAGGTGAATATTATGAATAGGCTTTCTCAAATTCGATAGGAGAAAAATAATCTAAAGCAGAATGCATTCTTTTTGTATTGTAATATAACTCTATATATTTAAATATTTCTTTACGAGCTTGTTCAGGTGTTTTCAATTTAGCACTTTGAATAAGTTCTCTTTTTTTAGCCTTGTAAAAGGATTCCATTAATGCATTATCATAAGGGTTTCCTTTTCTACTGACACTCGAAACAGCACCATACTTTTGGAGTGTGGTTTGAAAATTACCGCTTGTATACTGAGACTCTGATGTTAGTCTAAATGATAGAAACATCAAACAGAGAGTTCATACTAAAAACAAATAAACAAGTTCGAGTGATATTAAGTCAATATAATAGACACAGATATTTTCCGTTATGCAACCTTCATTTGTACATCCAGTCTTTTTTTGTCAGTGATAGGTAGCCATTCGCTGAATGAATTCTTTTAAGATTAGAGAAAATTTCAATGTATGATGTTAGACTTGAATTGTGATTAATATAACCTCATTCCATCAGCTTCTTTTTTAGATATTTTATAATATGCACCTGGCATAAAAGAGCTGTCTATTGTCTTCGTAGGTGGATTTTTTGTTCCAGTATCTTCTAACCAATTGTAAAAAATAATGGGTGTTTTTTTGTTATGTACATCAGAAGAGAGTGTATCAGACTTTTTTCGCATTCTAGATAACTTGATATTATCGCTGTAAATCTTCGTAAATAAAGCTTGTACATTGTCCGTAAGAATACCATTGTTTTTTAAGGACCTATCAATTTTACTTAGCGCGTTGAATGCAAGGTGAAATAAGCTTTTATCACAATTACTACCCACACGTAGGCCAATAATTGATGCATTCGCTTTTAAAGTAGGGTGATATGTTCCAGCTTTGATTGTGTGGTACATCATTTCTTGGTATTCATTCACAAAATATGTATGGATTCTTTCGAATTCTTTTTGGACATCGTTTTGTGCTTCTTTTAGTTCAATTTCAATGGATTCCATTAGGGATACTTTATCATTATTTTTTTCTTGTTTTAAAGAATTAAAAGAGTTAATAGAGTTAGTATAGTTAGAACTCGTTTTTTCGGTTTCTATCCCTACAGCTTCAACGGTTTCATCATTTTTCTGTTCTGCAACCTGTCCTGCATTTCGTTCTGCAATGTGTTCTGTATTTATGAAAAATACTTCGTTCATGATTGTTGTAAAATTAGAGTGCATCTTTAATACAAATACATATTTATTCTTCCCATCAGCTAATCCAGCGACCAGGATTTCATTTGTTTGTTTTAATACACGAACAGCTGCATTTACAGTTCTTACAGAACAGTTAGCTTTACTGGCTAATGTCTCAGCAGCAATTTTGCATATGCCGTTGCCTGAGAGCATGTAAATAATATGATCCATGACATCTTTTCGTTTAGATCGAGAAGGAAATAAACTTTCAAAGCTTTGATTCGCATCATCGACACGTTTTCTCAAAGCATCAATAATCTCATTTTTCTTTTGTGTGCTTAAACGATTTTGTTGCATATATTTTTGAACATCTGCATTATAGGCAGTCAGTTTTTTCATAACGGTGTGTCTCCTTTTGAGAAACAAAAAAAGCAACGTCACCAATTTATTGGTAAACGTTGCTTAATAAACCCTATATGAGGTAAAATAACTCATGAGAGTATAGCAAGTGTTTACCTGGCGCAAACAGGTGGACGGTATATCAGGTGCTTCGAACACCTTGTATACACGCTGTGCTCTTTCGTTTTTAGTGGTCACAATTTGGCAACGAATGAATAAATTTATTGAATTATTCATTCGTTATAAGTGCACACAAACCGTTGATGTATAAGTGTTTAAGGTGATTTTTAAAATGTATCATTTCTTACATCATTGACGAACAGGGTCAATTCCTTTTTTTGCTTTCAAATTCTTCTTCTGAAATGACTTTAAATCCGTGTCTTTTAAATAAAGCAGTAGTTACCCCGTAACCAGTTTGCTTATTGCCATTAAATTCACCAGTGTAAATCGTAGAACTGCCACAAGATGGACTACGTTCCTTTAAAATAATATATTCTGGGTGTAAATTTTTAATTTGTTCTAATGCTTTATAAGCACCATTTACGAAAGCTTCTGTGACATCTTCACCATCTTTTGTCATCACTTTCGCTTTTCCGTCCAAAACGTCATCGCCATTCCCGCCAATAATTTCAGCAGAAGGACGAGGTGTTGGCAGTCCTCCTAATACTTCAGGACAAATGAGGACTGTATCTTCTTTTTGTAGTAGCTCCTCTATTTTTGAAACGAGATTGTCATTTCCGTCATATCGACAAGCTATACCACCTAAACAAGCGCTAATTACGATCATATTTTCATCTCCATTAAAAAAATATTAAATTCCACGCCAAATTCTCTTCCTGCCTCTTACTTATAAATGAGGTGATATAAATGGGAAGCTTATATAATTTAATGAAACCATACAGTGAATTTCGAAGTAAAGAAGAGTTTAATACATATCAAAAACAAGTTTTGAAGTGCTATCGATTTCAATTGAATAAAACGGATGCTACCATTATTCATTTTTTAGGAAAGTATGCGGTGAATGAGAAACAAAAAACAGTAGGAGTCGCCTGTCCGTTAATGGAGACGATTGCGAAGAATGTTGGAAAGAGTATTCGTACAGTACGCCGTTCAATTGCAAAGTTAGAGGAACTAGGAATTATAAAGCGTGTTGCAACAAAAGAAAGACATAAGCGCGGCGGGTATAGTGCGAACTTATATATTTTTCTTATATCTGCAATTGACCGCATGGATGACCGTATGAAAATGTCCGCATGTGAAAGTGAGGATTATACAGCTGGCTGTAGCGGAAAGGAGCAAAAAAGCGAAAGGGAAACAATTCTTTCTAAAAACATTCCACAAATAAAAGAGAAAAGAAAAATAACGTACGAGCTTGATGATACATATTGCCGTCATGATATACCGAAGCCTTTTATATACGCACTGGTACCGATGACGAGTAATCCGCAGAAAATTAATATATTTTGGAGTAAGGTCGAGCTTGCGTATAAAAAGAGCGGGTTACTAGAACAAGGTGTTTTACTAGAGCAAATATTAGCTGATGAAGAAGTGTATGGAAATTTCATTTGGCGAGTGAAGAGTGTTGTGAGAGCTTATAAATATGGGGAAATCCGTAAAAATGTGAAGGCACTTTTATATAGTACAGTGCGAGATCTATTTTTAGAGGTTGGATTAGAGTGGGGAGCTGCATTAAGGAGAAGTAAGGGGATAGTGCTGTTTGACCCATTTAAAAAAGAGCCATGCGTATAATACATGACTCCAAGTAGCTAGTCGAACTTTCTTACAACTGGAACACGAATCGCTACAAATAGTACGAAGACGATAACAGCAATTGCACCGCTTTTCATAACGGTTACGATTGGAATTCCCATTGCAAGTGCGATTGATGTGAATGCATAAGAGAGCGGGATAAAGCCCATTGATGATAGCATAAGTAAGCTCATTACGCGTCCCATCATTTCCTCTTTTACTGTCGATTGAATCATCGCCATAAGCGGAACGATAGCCATTGCGATTGTAATACCGTAAAACATGCCGGCTAATAATGCTTGCCAAAGTACGGTGCTAAAGTTGATGGATAAGAAGAATACACCAGACAGTAGCATCATGATAATGCAAAATAGTCCGCGTCTACGATTAATATTTTTTAAACCGACAATGACAGCGCCTATTGCCATTCCGCCGCCTACAGATGCTTCTAAGTAACTGAAATGGAGCGAGTCACCGTGCAGAACATTTTTAACGAAAAGCGGGAAACCGACTTGCATCGGACCAATTAAAAATAAATTTAAAAAGGCGCTACAAAGAAGGAAAGTTGAAAGGAATGGCGATTCCTTTACATATAAGATTCCTTCTTTAATGGAAGTGAACATACCTTTATCTGTATCTTTTAGTTCTGGCATCGTAAATTGTATTTTTTGAACGAGTATTGCTGCGACAATCAGTAATAAAATTGTAATAGAAAATATTGTCTCGTAGTTTGTAAATTTGATCAGAATTCCGCCAAGTACAGGGCCTAAGATGACCGATGCTTGGTTCGTCATTTGTGTAAGTGAATTCGCTTGTGTTAACCGGCTTTTTTCTACCAATTCAGGTAAGATAGATCCATCTGCTGACCAGAAGAAAGCATCAGCAAGTCCAAAGAATAAAGCGAATAAAGCAAATGTATATAGTGTTACATCACCAACGATAAACCATGTGAGAATGGTTGCGACAAGAATCGCTCGAATAATATTGGAGTAAAACATAATGTTTTTTTTCGGGAATTTATCAGCTACAGCGCCGCCGATAATCATAAAAATAAGCCTTGGAACACTAAGGGCTACGAAAACAACACCGAGTGAAGCTTCAAGGTTTAATGTTTTTGCTATGTACCACGTTTGTGAAAAAGTAAAAAAGGCTAAAGCAAAGCTTGAAAAAAGAGTAGCTGCCCAAAGAAAAAGGAAATTCGTATTTTTTAATAACGGTTTTCCGCTTCCTTCTAAAGCAGTTTTATTTTGTTGTAGTTCCTCCATATTGCTTCCTTTCTATGTGACAAATTTAAACTAAAAAAACAGTAAACGCCCGATTGGTGAGGGCTAATACTCAATGGGAGATGTCCCTCACTGATTATAGTTTCACTTTATACAGTTTCTAATATTTCTATACTGCACTTTCTCATTGTAGACAATAATAATGAATTTGCCCAGTAGCTATTTAACGACAAAAAAAGATGCCGAATGGGCATGTTTTTTTAGGTTAACGCAATATAAATATCCAATTGTGCATGATTTGGGTCTAATGCTCTTTCGTCGTAAAGCTCGAAGTCTGTTGTGAAGGCACGTTTATTTTCTTTCGACCATTGCCAAATATATTCCCAAGCTTCGCAAACGACTTCAGCAACTGGTCCCTTTCTCGTTGTAAATACCGCATACGTAGCGGCAGGTATTGTTAAATTTGTCATATTTTCAGGAACATCTTCTAATGAAGAAACGGGCATACCGATTGTAAATGTATATGTACCGGTTTCATCTGATTCGTAGTTTGAGTAGAAAGCGAATGTTTCTTTCGTTTGTTGATTTGGGATGTGATGCATCATTTGTTCTTGAAAGTATCGGTTCCAAAGCTCGGGAATGTTTCCTTCAGTAGATGCCTCTTTTTCGTTAGTCGTCGTAATCGAAACGCCGATTGCTTGGAAAGCTTCTTTTTTTACGATAATGGGTTCGTTTATCATTAACAATTCCTCCTCTAAATTAAGAACATACGTTCTTTGATAATGTAACATATTTTACATGTACCGGTTATTATTTTTTGAAAATTTTAATCATAAACAACAAACTGAAATAACTAAAAAATGGTAAAAATTCTATTGTATGTATGAATAGGTTAGGGAGTATGTTAAGATTTTTATGTATCCTTTAACTGTTATATAAGCCTATACAGTAGAGTGTTTTTACTATATTAAAAAATGGTAAAGGTTTGTATAAGTGTCCGATATATATGCTATTTTTGATAAATTAAAATAGTAATATTCTATGAGATTTATATTGTTGAAATTGGGATTTCAACGATACATTTTCGTAGGGCGGATTGTTGCGAGTGGATATATATTGCTATGCCTCCGGCTACTAAATGAAAGGGTTACTGAAATTAAGTAGACGGATAGCAAGTATATAGAAAGGAGAAAGGTAGAAAATATGAAGCAAGTATTGAAGTGTTTTAATGTCGTAACGATGATCACACTTCTCCTATCCATCATATTGCCTTCACCTAGCGCTTTTGCTACAGAGATAAATAAAAAAAGCTGGGATGAGTTACAAGGAAATGATGTGAAAATTAAGGCAGAGCAAGTAAATGCTGAAATATATAAGG
This sequence comes from Bacillus sp. AF62, assembly GCF_050312695.1. NCBI lineage: Bacteria > Bacillati > Bacillota > Bacilli > Caryophanales > Bacillaceae > Bacillus > Bacillus sp. AF62. The sequence continues at coordinate 6,765 of NZ_JBNPJZ010000091.1, forward strand.
GAGAAGTAGCGGAGAGGGAGCACGTATTTCAATATACGATTGAAAATACGGGAGCTACACCAATTCAAGAATTGGTGCTTAAACAAAATAATGAAAATGAAATTACGTTCCCTTCGCAATCTGTGAAAGTAAACGGAGAGAAGTTACCTGAAAATAAGGTAGTGGATTTCTATGTAGAGGAAAAAGATAAGGGAGGAAAGGTTCTTTCTTCTAATCTTAAAATTCAAGATTTAAAATCACATGAAAAAATGACTGTGTTAATAAAAGCTCGTCGTGCACAACATTTTAATAAAGAGTATAAGCAAAAAATTAGTGTGCAAAAGGATCAACTACAAATAGGAAACATGTCTGTAGATGTTGAAGGGCTTCCTTCTGAAGAGAAGTTAGAAGCTAATACCGATGATGAGGCTGACAGTAGTAAGAAAGCTATCGGATCAACAACTGATTCAAAAGTTAAAGAAGTGGATGCAAAAGTTTCTGCAGAGGATAAAAATAAACTTGCACGAAAAACAGAAATAGAGAAGATAAAACAATCTGAAGCTGAGAAGCAACTAGAAAAAGAGAAAAAGCAATCACCTTTAGCAGTAAAGCAGAGTGATGAAGAAGTACAAGCTGCATCAGAAAATGCTTCGAAGGTTCAAATCCAAACAGGAGATAAACAAGGGTTTGGAGATCCACTGTATTCTACAATTGCTCCTGGAAATTTAGTACAGACTGGTAATGTGACGCTTGGTTTGACAACTGACCATTACGGTAGACAAAGTATGGGTTATAAAACGAACAAAATGATTGTGGACGTTGATAACGATGATAGTACTTTTAATTCGTCAACAGGTGCATTTCCTAACATTCCTGCTGGAAGTAAAGTAAAAAAGGCGTATTTGTTTTGGACAGCTGCAATGGGAACTGTAACTAGTACAAATGTTAATCAAAGAGTTAGTGATAATGATGTACGACAACCAGTCAAAATGAAAATGGGAAATAAAGAATATGCAGATGTAACTGCTGATAGCATACGAAAAGCGGATAGCTTACCTTTTATTTCTAATTACTCAGGTGCTGGTGCTGGTTATGTTGCATATGCGGATGTAACAAATGTAATTGCGCAGCAAGGGATTTCTCAAACTTTGACAGTTGCAAATGTGCCACAAATTAAAGATGTAACAGGTGGCGGCTATTACTGGGGTAACTGGAATCTTATATTAGTTTATGAAAACTATAAAGAAACAGTAAAAGACATGAAGATTTGGGAAGGGCTAGTCTCTCAAAAAAGTACAGCCTGGACAGATATTAGTGTTAATAAAATAAATACACCCAAAGAAGGTACTTTTAAGGCGAAACTTAGTTATTTTTCATCGCAAGGTGATCCAGCTGAGAAAGATGGATATGCATATGATTATGGAGAATATGATTTTGGTGCTGGATATATAAAGATAAAAAATATTAACGGTAAAGATAATGATGCGAATGATTCGTCTATGACAGAAGTACAAGTAGACGGTACTAACGAGTTTGTTACGAAAAAATATCCAGGATATAATCCGGATTGGACGAATTCATTCAGTACTGACATTCATACGTATCATCTTGAAGGACCGAATCAAGTAAAAAATGATTTAAAAGAAGCAAAAATGCGTTTTAGAGCAAATAGTGGCTATGGTGATATTTACGTATTAAATAACGCTACATTTGTTACAGAACATAATGCTCCAAACTTACAAGTTGATAAAAAGGCGTTAGATAGTGCCGGAAAAGAAATTAAGGACATTAAAGCTGGTGAAGAGTTTACGTATCAAATTGAAGTGAAAAATGATACGAAAAATAACCAAGCACCTGTATCTAATGTAAAAGGTTTTGATAAATTAGATGATCGTTTAGAGTATGTTCCGGAATCTATACAATATATTTCTGGAAGTAATAAAGGAAATAAAACAGATAATGCAAGCGATGATGAAGCAGAGTTTGTAAATAATCAAATTGATTTCCGTATGGGTGAAGGGGCAGATGCTAAAGACGGCGGTGTTTTAAAACCTGGTGAGAGTGCTATTATTACATTTAAAGTAAAAGTGAAAGCTTCTGTACAATCAGATACAACAATAAAAAATATCGTTGCGGTAAAGGGAAAAGATAGTACCGAGGTAAATTATGAAACTGCAGATGATGCAAATGTTACGGTTACGCTTCCAAAAGAAGTTCCGGGAGAAATAGAGGCGAGAAAAATAGCTTCTAATAAAACACCGAAGTTAGGTGATGAAGTAGAGTATCGTATTACATTTAAAAATACGGTAAAAGATGGACGTCTAGATGTATTGACAATTGAAGACGAATTACCAAGTAGTCTTGAATACGTGAAAGATAGCTTGAAAGTAGAAGGTGCAAAACCAGAGCCAGTAGAGCTGAAGTTTGAAAATGGTAAAGTAATTGCAAAGTATCCAGAAATTATGGATATGGAAGAAAGAAGTATCGTCTTTAAAACAAAAGTAAAAGAAACTGCAAAAATTGGTGAAGAAATTGTTAATAAAGCAACCGTTAGTGATAAAACAAATCCACCAAAGGATTTAGAAGAGAAGATTACACCACAGCATAAGGCCGGTAAAATTGCTGCAAAGAAAAAAGCAACAAATAAAAAGCCGAAGCTAGGAGAAGAAATTGAATATCAAATTAGCTTCAAAAATACGGTGGAAAACGGAAAACTAGATGCAGTTACAATAGAAGATGAAATTCCAGCTAACTTAGAATTTGTTCAAGGTAGTGAGAGAGCTGAAGGTGCTGAACCAAATCCAGTAGAGTTAAAAGTAGAAAATGGTAAGGTAATCGCAAAATATCCAGAGATTACGGATACAAAAGAGCGAAGCATTTCCTTTAAAGTGAAAGTAAAAGAAGAGGCAAAAGCCGGAGAAACGATTGTTAATAAAGCGGTTGTGAGTGAGCCAAATGGACAGTCTGAGCATCCAGAAGAAAAGATTACGCCGGATTATAAATACGGTAAAGTGGATGTTGAAAAAAGCGTAACGAATCAAACACCAAAACTGGGAGAAGAAGTGGAATACCGAATTACATTTTATAATACGGTAGAAAACGGAAAACTAGAAAAGGTGCTAGTAGAAGATACACTACCTAAAGGTGTTGAATACGTGAAAGATAGTTTGAAAGCTGAAGGTATAAAACCAGAGCCAGTAGAACTAAAAGTGGAAGACGGCAAAGTAATGGCAAAGTACCCAGAAATTACGGATACAGAAAAAAGAAGTATTGTTTTTAAAGTGAAAGTAAAAGATTCGGCAAAAGTAGGGGAGGCAATCGTAAATAAAGCAATTGCAAAAGATCCGAAAAATGAGCCTGTTGAATCGAAGGTTGTTATTACACCGCAAAGTAAAAAAGGTGAAGTTGCTGATACAAAGGTAGTTAATAATAAGAAACCGAAGCTAGGCGAAGAAATCGAGTACCGCATTAGTTTTCATAATACGGTTGAGAACGGAAAACTAGAAGAGGTGCGAGTGGAAGATACAATTCCAAAAGGTCTTGAATATGTAGAAAATAGTATCAAGGCCGAAGGAGAAGCACCTGGACCAGTAGAATTAGCTGTTGAAAATGGAATAGTCAAAGCTAAGTATATCGATATTATGGATATGGAAGAAAGAAGTATCGTCTTTAAAGTAAAGGTGAAGGAAGAAGCAAAAGTAGATAAAGAGATTGTCAATAAAGCAATTGTTGATGATACGAAAAATCCACCGATTGAGCCGGAAGAAAGAATTACTCCGCAATATAAGGATGGAATAATTGATTCGAAGAAGACAGTAGATAATCCATCACCAAAACTAGGAGAAGAAGTAGAATACCGAATTAGCTTTAAAAATACGGTAGAAAACGGAAAACTAGAAAAGGTAACGATAGAGGATACAATTCCTAACGGTTTAGAGTATGTAAAAGGCAGTGAAAAGGCTGAAGGTGATAAACCAGCTCCATTAAAGTTAAGTGTGAAAGATGGAAAAGTCATTGCTGAATACGAAAATATTACGGATATGAAAGAAAGAAGTATTGTCTTTAAGGTAAAGGTGAAGGAAGAAGCGGAAGTAGGTAAGGAAATCATTAATAAGGCAATTGTTGATGATATGAAGCATCCGAAAGAACCAGAAGCAAAAATTACACCATTACACAAAGATGGAAAAATTAAAGCGAAGAAAAGCGTAAATAATGAAACACCGAAGTTAGGAGAAGAAGTAGAATACCGAATTAGTATGAAAAATACGGTAAAGAACGGAAAGCTAACAGACGTGACAATAGAGGATACTTTACCAGAAGGTTTAGAGTATGTAGAAAATAGTTTGAAAGCAGAAGGTGCCGGAACAGATTTAGTAGAGCTGAAATTTGAAAACGGTAAGGTAATGGCAAAATATCCAGAAATTACGGATATAGAAGAAAGAAGTATCGTTTTTAAAGTGAAAGTAAAAGAAGGAGTAACAGTCGGTAAAAAAATCATTAATAAAGCAACTATTGATGATTCGCAAAATAAGCCAGTTAATCCGACTGCGGAAATTATTCCTCAGTATAAAGATGGAAAACTTGAAGCGAAAAAGATGGTAAATAATGAAACGCCGAAGTTAGGAGAAGAAGTGGAATACCGAATCAGCTTTAAAAATACGGTAGAACATGGAAAGCTAACAGAGGTAAAGATAGAAGATGATTTACCAAATGGATTAGAGTATGTGAAAGATAGTGTAAAAGCAGTAGGTGCTAAGCCAGCTCCAGTGGAATTGAAATTTGAAAACGGTAAGGTAATGGCGAAGTATCCTGAGATTACAGATACAAAAGAGAGAAGTATTACCTTTAAAGTGAAAGTAAAAGGTAAAGTGAGCGATTCGATTGTTAATGAAGCGATTGTGAGCGATACGAAACATCCGCCAGAAACACCGACAGCAGAAATTATTCCGCAACATAAAGACGGAAAAGTGAAAGCGAAGAAGACGGTAAATAATGAAACGCCGAAGTTAGGAGAAGAAGTAGAATACCGAATTAGTTTTAAAAACACGGTAGAAGACGGAAAACTAGCAGAGGTGAAAATAGAAGATACTTTACCCGAAGGTTTAGAGTACGTAGAAAACAGTGTGAAAGCAGAAGGTTCTAAGCCGGATCCAGTAGAATTGAAAGTGGAAAATGGTAAGGTAATGGCGAAGTATCCAGAGATTACGGATACAGAAGAAAGAAGTATCACTTTTAAAGTGAAAGTAAAAGATGAAGTGAAAGTCGGTAAAAAAATCGTCAATAAAGCAATTATTGATGATACGAAAAATGAGCCAGAAACACCGACGGCAGAAATTACTCCACAGCATAAATACGGAAAAGTGGAAGCGAAGAAGACGGTAAATAATGAAACGCCGAAGTTAGGAGAAGAAGTGGAATACCGAATCAGTTTTAAAAACACGGTAGAAAACGGAAAGCTAGCAGAGGTAACAATAGAAGATGATTTACCAAATGGATTAGAGTATGTAAAAGATAGTTTACGAGCAGAAGGTTCTAAGCCAAATCCGGTAGAACTGAAAGTGAAAGATGGAAAAGTAATCGCAAAATATCCAGAAATTACGGATCTAGAAGAAAGAAGTATCGTCTTTAAAGCAAAAGTAAAAGAAGAATTTAAGGTTGGTGAAGGCATTGTCAATAAAGTAGTTGTTGATGATACAAAAGATCCAACAACTTCAGAAGTAACAATTACGCCAGAATATAAAGACGGTAAGCTTAAAGCGGAGAAATTTGTAAACAATAAAAAACCGAAATTAGGAGAAGAAGTAGAATACCGAATTAGTTTTAAAAACACGGTAGAAAACGGAAAACTAGTAGAGGTTACAGTAGAAGATGAAATTCCAGCTGGATTAGAGTATGTAGAGAACAGTTTACAAGCAGAAGGATCTAAGCCTAGTCCAGTAGAATTGAAATTTGAAAACGGCAAGGTAATGGCAAAGTATCTAGAAATTGCGGATACAAAAGAAAGAAGTATTATTTTTAAAGTGAAAGTAAAAGAAGAGGCAGAAATAGGCAAGGAGATTGTTAATAAAGCAATCGTAGTAGATACAAAAAATGAGCCAGAAGAGCCTCATGTGGAAATTACTCCGCAATATAAAGATGGTAAAATTGTTGCGCAGAAAGTAGCAAATAATCATAAACCGAAACTAGGAGAAGAAGTAGAATACCGGATTAGTTTTAAAAACACGGTAGAAAACGGAAAACTAGCAGAGGTAAATATAAAGGATACATTACCAAATGGTTTAGAGTATGTAGAAGGAAGCATCACAGCAGAAGGTTCTAAACCGAATCCAGTAGAGCTACAGGTGAAAAATAATAAGGTAATGGCAAAGTATCCAGAAATTACAGATACAGAGGAAAGAAGCATTGTCTTTAAAGCGAAGGTAAAAGAAAGCGTAAAAGTGGGAGAAGAAATCGTAAATAAGGCAATTATAGATGATACAAAGAATCTGCCAGAAGAGCCTTATGTACCGATTACACCACAATATAAAGATGGGAAAATTGAGGCAAGAAAAGAAGTAAGTAATCATGAACCGAAGTTAGGTGAGGAAATCGAATATCGAATTATTTTTAATAATACGGTGAAAGATGGAAAACTAGCAGAGGTAAAAATTGAGGATGAAATTCCAGCTGGATTAGAGTTTGTAGAAGGAAGCGAAAAGGCTGAAGGTGAAGAGCCAAAACCAGTGGAGTTGAAAGTAGAAAATGGTAAGGTAATGGCAAAGTATTCAGAGATTATGGATACGAAAGAAAGAAGTATCGTCTTTAAAGTGAAGGTGAAAGATTCAGTTGCAATAGGTAAAGACATTACAAATAAAGCGATTATCCATGTTGATGATCCGAACCATCCAGTAATTGATCCGACAGCAAAAATTACACCGCAATATAAAGACGGTAAAATTGCTGCTCATAAAAAGGTGAATAATCATAAACCGAAGCTAGGTGAGGAAATCGAATACCGAATTTCATTTAATAATACGGTGAAAGATGGAAAGCTGGCAGAGGTAAAAATTGAGGATGAAATTCCGTCTGGTTTAGAATATGTGAAAAATAGTCTAAAAGCAGAAGGTGATAAGCCAGCCCCAGTAGAGTTGAAAGAAGAAGCTGGTAAGGTTAGTGCGAAGTATGAAAATATCACTGACGTGAAAGAAAGAAGTATTATCTTTAAAGTGAAGGTGAAAGATTCTGTTGAAGTGGACAAAGTAATTGTAAATAAAGCAATTGTTGATGATACAAAAAATCCACCAGAGCGACCGGAAGTAGATATTACACCGCAGCATAAAGACGGTAAAATTAAAGCTGATAAAAAGGTAAATAAAAAAGATCCAAAGCTAGGAGAAGAAGTAGAGTACCGAATTAGTTTTAAAAATACGGTAGAAAACGGAAAACTAGCAGAAGTGAAAATTGAGGATGAAATTCCGTCTGGTTTAGAGTATGTGAAGGATAGTTTAAAATCAGAAGGTAATGAGCCAGCGCCAGTAGAGTTAAAAGAAGAAGCTGGGAAAATTACAGCGAAGTATGAAAATATTACTGATACAGCTGAGCGTAGTATTAGCTTTAAAGTGAAAGTAACGGAAGTAGCAAAAGTCGGTAAGAAAATCGTGAATACGGCAATTGTGGATGATGACAATCCGAAGAATCCTCCGCAAAAACCAGAAGCGATTATTACGTCGGAGTATAAGGACGGAAAACTAAAAGCTGAGAAAACAGTAAATAATCCAGCTCCAAAATTAGGAGAAGAAGTAGAGTATCGAATTACTTTCCGTAACGTAGTAGAGCATGGAAAAGTAGCGAAGGTGAAGATTAAGGATGAATTACCAACTGGCTTAGAGTTTGTAGAAGGTAGTGAAAGAGCCGAGGGAGAGAATCCGAAACCGTTGTATGTGAAAGTGAAAAACGGAATCGTCCTTGCGGAATATCCAGAAATTACGGATATGAAAGAAAGAAGTATCGTCTTTAAAGTGAAAGTGAAAGAAAAAGCTAAAGTAGGCGAAGAGATTGTGAACAAGGCGATTGTGGAAGATACAATAAATCCACCAGAGCAACCGAATATCTCTATTCAGCCTCAATATAAAGATGGTGCATTACAAGTAGAAAAAACAGTAAGTAATCATGAACCAAAGTTAGGAGAAGAAGTAGAATATCGAATTAGCTTTGAAAATACGGTAGAGAACGGAAAACTAACTGAGGTAAAGGTAGAAGATGAAATTCCAGCCGGTTTAGAATACGTACAAGATAGTATAAAGTCTGATGGGCCGGAACCACATCCGGTGGAACTTAAAGTAGAGAATGGAAAAGTAACAGCAAAGTATCCAGAAATTACGGATACGAAAAAAAGAAGTATCATCTTTAAAGCGAAAGTACAAGAAACGGTACAAGTAGGAAAAGAAATTATAAACAAGGCGGTTGTGGATGATAATAATCCGACAAATCCACTGATTGAGTCACTTGTACCAATTACACCGCAATATAAAGATGGGAAACTAGAGGCAAGGAAAGAAGTAAGTAATCATGAACCAAAGCTAGGGGAAGAAATCGAATATCGAATTACTTTTAACGGCATAGTAGATGGCGGGAAGTTAGTTGATGTAAAGATTGAAGATGAAATTCCGTCTGGTTTAGAGTATGTGAAAGATAGTCTGAAGGTTGTAGGTGATAAGCCTGTACCAACAGAACTTAAAGTTGAGAATGGAAAAGTAACAGTGAAGTATCCAGAAATTACGGATACGAAAGAAAGAAGTATCATCTTTAAAGTAAAGGTAAAAGAATCAGTAAAAGTTGGAGAGGAAATAACAAATAAAGCGATTATTCACGTAGATGATCCAAATCATCCAGTTATGGAACCGACAGCGACAATAAAGCCACAATATAAAGATGGTAAGGTAAAAGCAACGAAGACAGTAAGTAATAAAGAACCGAAGCTAGGAGAAGAAATCGAATACCGAATTAGCTTTGAAAATACGGTAGAAAACGGAAAAATAGCAGAGGTAAAGATAGAAGATGAAATTCCAGCCGGTTTAGAGTACGTGCAAGATAGTATTCGATTTGAAGGGGCTGAACCAAATCCAGTAGAGTTAAAAATGGAGTTTGGAAAAGTAATAGCGAAGTATCTAGAAATTACAGATACAAAAGAACGTAGTATTATTTTTAAAGCGAAGGTAAAAGCAGCACCAAGTAAAGGGATAACAAATAGAGCGATAGTGGACGATAGAATAAATCCACCACTTGAGCCTACAGTTACAATTTTACCGAAAACAAAAGAAGATTTTAAGATACCAGAAGATCCGAAAGAACCAGAAGTGAAGCCGGAAGATCCGAAAGATCCGAAAGAACCGAAAGATCCGAAAGAACCGAAAGAACCAGAAGTGAAACCGGAAGATCCGAAAGAACCGAAAGAACCGAAAGAACCGAAGGAGCCAGAAGTGAAACCGGAAGACCCGAAAGATCTGAAGAAACCGGAAGTAAGACTTGAAAAGTTAATTAAAGAACCACAAGTAAAAACAGAAAGAGAATTACCGAAAACAGGGGCAGCGTCTCCATGGATGATGTCAGTTGGTGCGGGAATTTCATTCTTAGTTGGCGGAGTATTATTCGTATTAGGTAGAAGAAGAAAACAATAATTTTTTTAGACGAAAAGCACACTGAGTTCGATAGTTTATCGAATTTAGTGTGCTTTCGTGGTATATAAAATAAAAGCTCCTTCCGCGTATGGAAGGAGCTTTTATTTTATATATTAAAACATGCTTGAGCTATGCATCGGTTGAAGTTTTGCATTTGGATCGAAGTAAGCTTTTGCATTGTTTACTGCTGTCGGTGCTTCGCCAAATCCACAAGCGATAAGTTTTACTTTTCCTTCATATGTACAAATGTCACCAGCAGCGTAAATGCCAGGAATATTTGTTTCCATTTTTGAATTCACAAGGATGCTATTTTTTTGTATATCTAAGCCCCAGTTTTTAATTGGGCCAAGAGAGGAAACGAAGCCGTAGTTTACAATTACATCATCAACATCGATGATAACTTTTTCTTCAGTTTTTACGTGCTGAAGAACGACTTGTTCAATTTTGTCATCACCAATGAGTTCAACTGGAACATACGGTGTACTTACTTCTGCACGAGAATTCATTAAGTTTTCGACGCTATGTTCATGTGCGCGGAATTTATCACGGCGATGAACGATTGTAACTTTGTCAGCAATCGGTTCTAACATCATCGTCCAGTCTACTGCTGAGTCGCCACCGCCAAATACTACGACGCGTTTGCCAGCAAATTTATTCATATCATCAACGAAATAATGTAAGTTTTTCTTTTCGTATTTTGCTGTACCTTCTAATTCTAAGCGGCGTGGTTGGAAAGCACCATTGCCGGCAGTAATAATGACTGATTTAGAATAGTGAGTTTGTTTATTCGTAACAAGTTTAAATATACCATCAGCTTGTTTTTCAAGCGTATCAACAGCTTCTTCTAAGAAAATGGTTGGATCAAATTTCTTCATTTGCTTTTTTAAGTTATCAACTAATTCTTGTGCGCGCACTTTTGGAAATCCAGCTACATCATAAATGTATTTTTCAGGGTAGAGTGCGGATAATTGTCCTCCAAGTTGAGGTAAGCTTTCAATGATTTTTACACTTGATTGTCTCATCCCGCCATAAAATGCTGTGAATAGTCCTGTTGGACCACCACCAATAATTGTTATGTCGTAAACTTTTTGATTTTCTGCCACTTTCATTCCCCCTATAGATGGAATTTTGATATTGATTTCATATATTGTTCATATGTACACGAAAATCCTGCAAATGATGACACTTTCAAATAAATGATAGCATATTTGAGTTCATAATACTTCTGAAAACGACTGAATTGTGTGTAAGTTTTCGCGTAGATGCTTTTTGTATTGTATAAAATATACAGAAAGGAAAATACATGAAAAAAAGGCTGAAAAACCCTTGAAAACGCTATGTTATTTTAAAATATTGATAATTCTCCAGAAGCTTGAATTCTGGAATAAAACCGACTAATATAGGGAAGTATTATGTTAAATTTCTATGACAAAATTCGTACGATTTTTTGACTGCGTTTTGTTATGATATAGAATGTGATAAATTCCACATTCTTGACAAATAGAGTTTTTAGTACTTGGTATTATTTCTCATTACTATTATATAAAGAAAAGGGTTGTGATTTGGTGAAGACTCCAAAAATCGTAGTTTTAGGTGCAGGTTATGGCGGGATGATTACGACTGTTCGTCTGCAAAAAGCATTATCTGTAAATGAAGCTGAAATTACGTTAGTAAACAACAACAGCTATCACTACCAAGCGACTTGGTTACACGAGAGCGCAGCTGGTACATTACAAGATGAAAAAATCTGTCTAGATATTCAAGACGTTATTGATACAAATAAAGTGAACTTTGTACAAGACACAGTAGTAGAAATTAAAGCTGCTGAAAAACGTATTATCTTAAAAGACGGCGAGTTAGAGTATGACTACTTAGTAATCGGTCTTGGTTTCGAATCAGAAACATTCGGAATTACAGGATTAAAAGAGCATGCATTCTCAATCGCTAACATTAATGCAACTCGTGAAATTCGTGAGCATATGGAAGCTAGTTTCGCTAAATATGCAGATGAAAAGCGCGATGAGTTAGTAACAATCGTTGTTGGTGGTGCTGGATTTACTGGTATCGAGTACGTAGGTGAGCTTGCAAACCGTGTTCCTGAACTTTGCAAACAGTACAATGTACCACGTGAAAAAGCACGTATCATCTGTGTAGAAGCTGCTCCAACAGCACTTCCAGGTTTCGATCCAGCATTAGTAGAATATGCTGTAAAACAACTTGAGAAAAAAGGCGTAGAATTCCGCATCGGTACAGCAATTAAAGAAGCAACTGAAGAAGGTATTATTGTTGCAAATGGTGATGATACTGAATTAATTAAGTCTGAAACAGTAGTTTGGGCTGCAGGTGTTCGTGGTAATGGTATTGTGGAAGAGTCTGGCTTTGAAGCAATGCGCGGACGTGTAAAAGTTGATGAGTACATGCACGCTCCAGGATACGAAGAGGTATTCATGGTTGGTGATGCAGCGTTAATCATTAACGAAGAAATTAACCGTCCTTACCCACCAACAGCACAAATTGCAATTCAACAAGGTTACAATATTGCACACAACTTAACTGTATTAGTTCGTGGCAAGGGCGAAATGAAAAAATTCGCATTCGATAATAAAGGATCTGTATGTTCTTTAGGTCATGACGATGCAATGGGCGTTGTTATGGGTAAAAAGTTAACAGGTTGGAAAGCTTCCTTCATGAAGAAAGTAATCGATAACCGCTACTTATTCTTATTAGGTGGACCTTTATTAGTTCTTAAAAAAGGTAAATTAAAGTTCTTTTAATATATAGTAGAAAAAGCAGAAACGGCTAAGCGCCGTTTCTGCTTTTTTTTCATATAATACATGTTTTCGATATAACAATAGAAAGATGGGAGAAATGTTTTATTTGAACATTGCCTTATCATGAAATGGATGAATCCAATGTTTTATTTTCTGCATAATTACATTTCTGCATCTTGATATTTTTTGTTAACAGTATATCGACAAAATGGGTTTTTTCACTTTTTGAAAAAAGGAAATTTCACAGCGAATTAAAAAGTATAGTATAATATATAGAAAAGAAAGAATATTCTGTCCGTTCGGATGGAGGAGGATGCATCATGGGGAAGCGCGGGAAAGTATGGTTAGCTGTTAGTGGCTTAGTAGCTACAAAAGATGGCAGGTGGCTATTCGTTAAGAAGAAATACAGTGGATTAAAAGGGAAATGGTCTTTACCGGCTGGTTTTGTAAATGAAGGTGAGACAGTTGATGAAGCTGTGAAACGCGAAGTGTTAGAAGAGACAGGCATTGTCGCTCATGTGAAGGGGATCATTGGTGTTCGATCGGGTGTTATTTGTGATGAAATTAGTGATAATATGATTATTTTCCTTTTGGAGCCTGAAGGAGAAAATATTATTGTACAGGAGAAAGAATTGTCTGAAGTGGCGTTCTTACATCCAGATAAGATTGCGGACGATCCGAATACGTCTGTACTTATTAAATATTTGTTAGAAGGAAGATCAGAACTACATCTTGAAGTGGACAAAACATTAAATCCAGGAGAACCATTTGGTTATACAGCCTATCACGTATTTACGGCACGTGCGAAGGAGAGGGAGAAAGAGTGAGTATACCGGTACTACTTATTTCAATGATGCTATTTTTTATTTTGTTCTTTGGAATTGGATTTTTACTCAACATGATTTTGCGAGCTACTTGGGTAATGGTTATTGTGTATCCGATTGTTTGTATGCTTATTATTAATAAAGCGAGTATGTGGGATTATTTTTCAAAACCGAAAGAAACATTTTCTTCATTTGGGACAAGTGTATCGCACTTAGGACAAGCAGACGTGTTTATTCTATCTACTGGATTAGTAGGGGCTGCTTTAGCAGGAGTCGTGATCAAGAAACTTCGGAAAAGCGGATATCAAATGTTTTAATCTCCAACTAAGTTGGAGATTATTTTTTGCATATTCCTTCATCGTATAGGGAATGATTAACGATGAAGGAGTGTGGAATATAAAAATGTTAAAACGATATTGTATTCGCATTATGATGACTTGTTTACTTGCATTTGCATTATGCGTAACATGGAAGGCTTTCACTGGAGTTTCTTTATTAGAGATTGTAAAGACATATGAAGGAATGAGTGCAAAAGAAGTACATGCAGCAGAAGTTAAGAGAAATGTTGCTCCGAGTAAAGAAGTGATAAATGCTTTAGAGCAGGCAAACGACTGGTCTAAATATCGTTCAATTGAAATGACTGCAACAGGTTATACATCGGGGATTGAGTCAACAGGTAAGAGGCCAGGGCATCCAGAGTATGGTATTACATATTCAGGTGTTAAAGTGAAAAGGGATTTATATTCCACAATTGCTGCGGACTTACGCGTATTCCCGATTGGAACGATTCTCTTCGTGCCAGGTTACGGGTATGGTGTAGTAGCTGATAAGGGCGGAGCAATAAAAGGAAACCGTCTTGATTTATATTATGATACGGTGAAAGATGTTTATAGCCAATGGGGTAAGAAAAAAGTAAATGTGTATGTAGTAAAAGTAGGAAAAGGTAAGTTTACAGAAGAAGAGTTAACGATGTTAAATCAAGACGAAACGATGCAAGTGTTTCGTGGTCAATATTTAAAGCAAAGATAGTCTAGTCGTAATTACGCTAGACTTTTTTTCTTGGCTTATTTCATAATAGAGGAGATTTTACAGGTCATATAACTGTAGTTAGAATTGTCGCATTTTATCGAAAATAAAGTTATAATGGTGGTAGAGAAATTTAGGGGGGCTGAACATGTTTCAAGTACAAAAAGAATTAGCAGGTCACGAAGCAGTAATTGTCGCTTTATTTGAAGAAGAGAAAATGAGTAGTTTTGTACAAGAACTGGACAAAGCGTTTGAAGGACAATTACAAGTTTTACTAGAAGAGAAAGAATTATCTACGAAGAAAAAGGCCATTTCGAAAGTACATAGCTTAGGAAAAACAAATGTGAAACGGTATTACTTTGTTGGTTTAGGCAAGAAAGAGTCTTATACGACAGAAACGTTACGTGTGGCTCTTGGAAAAACGTTTAAAACACTACAAGCAGCAAAAGTACAAGATGCAGCAATCTTACTTGATTCTTTCGTAACAGAGAAATTAGACGCGATTGATGTCGCTCATATTGCAGCAGAGGTACAAGGCGTTGGTACATATGAATTAAAAACGTATAAATCAGATAAAAAGGATCGTGTAGAGTTAGAGAAGTTCACGGCTATTACAGCGGAAGATGCACAAGAAATTGAAGCCGCATTAACAGTTGGCTACGTACATGGACGTGCAACAAATTCAGCTCGTACACTTGTAAATATGCCGCCAAACGTATTAACAGCGACAAAGCTTGCTGAGTATGCTGTTGAGTTAGCGGAGAAGTATGATATGGACTATAAAGTTCTTGAAAAAGAAGAGATGGAAGATCTTGGTATGGGTGCGTTACTTGCAGTAAACCAAGGTAGTACAGAGCCACCCAAAATGATTGCTCTTATTTATAAAGGAAAAGAAGAGTGGACAGATGTCATTGGATTCGTTGGAAAAGGTATTACATACGATACAGGTGGTTATTCTTTAAAACCACGTGAAGGCATGGTTGGTATGAAAGGTGATATGGGCGGTGCAGCTGCTGTATTAGGTGCGATGGAAATTATCGGAGAACTGCGCCCAGAACAAAATGTGATCGCTGTTATTCCTTCAACTGATAACGTTGTAAGTGGTACGGCATTTAAGCCAGACGATGTAATCACATCTATGAGTGGAAAAACAATTGAAGTATTAAATACGGATGCAGAAGGTCGTCTAGCTTTAGCTGATGGTATTACGTATGCGAAAAAACTTGGCGCAAACTACCTTGTTGATGTTGCGACATTAACAGGCGGTGTAATTGTTGCACTTGGAAACCATACGACAGGCGCAATGACAAATAATGAAGAGTTGTTTGAGCAAGTACTAGAGGCCTCTATGGAAACAGATGAACCAATTTGGCAACTACCGATTTTTGATCGTGATAAAGAACGTGTGAGAAACAGTAAGTTTGCTGATTTAAATAACTCACCAGGCCGTGAAGGACATGCGGTTATGGCAGGTACATTCCTAGGCGAATTCGCTGAAGATACACCGTGGGTACACTTAGATATCGCTGGAACATCAGAAACAAAAGGCGCGCACGACTTAGGTCCAGCTGGAGCAACTGGTGCAATGGTACGTACACTTGCAACACTTGTGGAGCGTTTTGGAGAAGAATAATTTTTTGAAGAAAAGGCTGTCTCAAATTTTTGAGGCAGCCTTTTTTATTGATATAGTAGACCTATTTATTGGTAATTCGATATAACTTCGTTTGCTACTACGCTATTGAAAAAAGTGTTTATAAAGAAATTGTGTATAAGATTCCATTTGAAAAAGGAAGTACGGTCTGTTTCTTTACAGAACCAAGTGCATCACTTTTTTGGGGTAAGCCAATCGTAACTTTGAGGTGTGTCCCGAGCTCAAGATTAACTTCTGTAATTTTGTTAATGGAAGAATATTAGTGATGGAGACGATACGATTATTTTTAACGAGAACGCATCATCATGAAGATGCGTTCTCGTTAAAAATATTGATTTGAGTAATGAGCGTTTAATGTTGTTTTAGCTTTTTTTATTAGAAATGCCAATATGGATGAGAGACCTCTTTATTGGTATTTAATAGCTGATTTTCAATGTTACACTTATGTGATATAATCTTTCCTGTATTAGAAGGAAATAACAATTGAATAGGGAGGGAAAGAAGAGAGTGCAAAAAATAGAGGCACTCTTATTATTATGAGGGAAGGAACTTTATCTCAACAAAATATAGTTGTATTGTTTTTTAAACAGTTACGCCCGAAACAATGGACTAAAAACTTGCTTGTATTTGCAGCGTTAGTCTTTTCAATAAAACAAGTATCTTTAACTATGGTGGCACAAGCTGCAATTTGTTTTGCGCTATTTTGTGCAATATCTGGCTGTGTCTATATTTTAAATGATTTTATGGATATTGAGGCAGATCGACAGCACCCTGTTAAGCGCTATCGACCGATGGCATCAGGTGCATTAAATCCGTATTTTGCTATTACGGCAGGTTGTGTTATTTTAGTAGCGTCTTTAGTAGTTTCATATATACTAAATCCGTTATTGTGCTTAGTATTAGCAGTCTATTTTATTTTAAATGTAGCGTATTCAATTCGTTTAAAGCATGTTGTAATCATTGATATTTTAATTATTGCATCTGGATTTGTTTTACGAGCATTGGCCGGTGGATTAGTTATTCAAGTGCCATTTACACCGTGGTTTTTATTATGTACATTATTACTGTCACTATTCTTGGCCATTAATAAAAGACGACATGAATTAGTATTGTTACAGAATAATAAAGGTTCTCATAGAAAAGTATTAGAAAGTTATTCTCCTGCTTTGTTAGACCAATTAAGTACAATTGTTACATCGGCAACTATTGTAACTTATGCTATCTTTACTTTTAATGCAGGGAAAAGCATCTATTTAATGTGGACAATCCCATTTGTAATTTACGGGATCTTTCGTTATTTGTATTTAGTTCACATGGAAGATAAAGGTGGAGAACCAGATAAAGTTTTATTAGAGGATCAGCATATTTTAATAACGGTGTTGTTATATGCGATAACAGTTATTATTATACTATTGAACTTTTAATTACTCTATTCGGGTTTGTTAAAACGTTTAAGAGGAGTGTCTTAAACGTTTTTTATTTGGAATAAAACATTTTTTGAATATAAACAGTTAAGGAGTGTAGAGATGCAACAATTTTTGATGATTATTTTATCAGTTGGTATGGGAGTCGTAGGGCAAATTTTATTAAAGTTTGGCGCAATGAAATCACAAAGTTCAGCGGCTGTAGGTATTATGAATTTCATTAACGTACCGAACTTTTTCGGACTCGCTTTTTACGGTTTAAGTGCATTATTATGGATGATTGTGCTGAGAAAGGTTGATTTAAGTTATGCATACCCAATGGTGAGTTTCGGATATGTATTTGTTATTATTGCGTCAGCATTATTATTTGGTGAAACAATCAATTTTATGAAAATTGCTGGAATGGTATGTATAGTGGCTGGTATTTTATTTATTGCAAAATCATAGGAGGTAAAGCAATGGGAACATATTTATATTGTGTACTTCCATTTATAGCTTGGGTAGCTTCGGGAGTATTGAAATTTCTAGTGAATTATCTTCAGTCTGGAAAAGATGCTTTTCGTTTAGTTGGAAACGGTGGATTTCCTAGTACGCATACAACGATTTTATCAAGTATGGTCATGACAATAGGGTTTCATGAAGGTTTTAATACACCAATGTTTGGAATCGGGATGGCAATTTTAACAATTGTTATCATTGATGCCACAGGACTTCGCCGTACAGTTGGTAAACATGCAAGAATGTTGAATAAACATATAAGTTCGGAAGAAGAAAAATTAAGAGAGCGCCAAGGACATCATTGGCATGAGATTTTTGGTGGACTTGTGTTAGGAACAGTTATTGGGTACGTGGCACATCTAATTATGGTATTTCTACCTTAGAGAGGAGAAGAAGTATTGAGTATTTGGAATGGTTATAAAGGAAGGGGAATATTAGCCCTTGTCCTTTTCATTTTTTATTGGTCACTTTATTTTTTTATCGGTTGGAAAATGGAAAACGACTCTAAGGTTTTAACAGCTTCCTGGTATGACATGTATTTTTCTTTTGATCAGGGTTATTACATTTTAAGTTTTTTCTTGGCTAAAATACCAATTGCAGATGAAGTGTTGTTTCGACATCCATTTTTAAATTTTTTAACTGAGGAAATAGCAACAGTAGTATCATCACTAGGTGTAAAAAATGTAGTGCAAGGTATTATATTTTTCCAAGCGTTCTTAAGTACGTTAAGTGTAGTCATGATTTACATATTATGTTGTAAAATTTGTAAGAATGTAATTGTTTCTTTTCTATTAGCGGTTATGTACGGATTTTCAGCTACTCTGTTAGTTATTACGTGGACACCGGAATCTTTTGTTTATGCCAATTTCACATTGGTACTGATGTGCTTTGTATGTTATCCGTTTATTACAGGAGAAAAAGAAGCGAAAGCAGGATTCAGCGTTGCTAATATGTTATTGGCAATAGGAATAACGGGAGTTACATTAACAAATTCGTTTATGTGGTTTTTAGGTAGTGTAATGAGTTATAAAACATTAAAGAAAAGAATCATTTGGACTGGTATTTCTATCATTGTGGTCGTTCTTCTTTTCGCATTAGTGATTATAGAAAATAACATATCACTTATTGATGTGATCAATACTAATATTAAATTTACAGAGAAACAAGGTTTTTCAGAGGAATATGTAGGGTCTAAGTATATACTAGCATTTCATTTGGTATTAGGATCTTCATTCATCTTTGGACCATTCTCGGAAGTTACTTTAAGACAAGGTGAGCAATTCGCACAATTAAATATGCTTCCATCACATACTATGATCGGATGGATTGTGATTGTATCTGTGTATGCTTTTATAATAGTAGCTGTATGGAAAAACTTTAGAAAAGAACCTTTCGTAAGGTTTTTAAGTTTCTGTTTACTATTTAATATTGTCTTACATGGAATTGTTGGTTTTGGGGCATCTGAAGCATTTATTTATGGCGCACATATGGTATTTACAATCCCTTTGTTATTAGCATATGGCTTTAAAGTGATGAGACGTATAAAAGTAGTCGGTTTATGTATAGTATTACTATTACTATTAATAAATAATTTTGATAGTATGTTATATTTCTATCATTTTGCAGTCTCGAACTACTCTTTATAATAAGGTTTATTTTTAATAAAAGGGTACTTTAGATAGGATATCTAAAGTACCCTTTTTCCTATTTCTTAAAAATAGATACAAAATAATAGCCGGAAGTGTGGCATTTTAGAAAAATATAGTTGTTATGAAAGAACTCTAAACATGTTTTGAGTACAAAAAGAGTTAGCAAGACATGAAGTGATAATTATTGTACTTAGATATCGCTGTGAGCACATAATTTATGGGTCAGTTCCAGCAATGGGTAGGTAATTGGTATACTTTTCGAGCATTTTGTAGAAGAATAATTTTTTTGAATAAAAGGCTGGCTCAAATTTTGGAGATAACCTTTTTTATTAATATTGTAGACGTATTTGTTGGTAATTCGATATAACTTCATTTACTACCGCGCTGTTCAAAAAAGTGCTAAAAAGTGTTTATAAAGAAATCGTATACAAAATCCCATTTAAAGCAAAAGAAGTACGGCCCGTTTCTTCAGAGACAACTAATATAAGTGCATCACTCTTTTCTGATAAGCCTATTGCAGCTCTGTGACGTGTTCCTAGCTCAGGATCAACTTCTGTACTTTTCGTTAAAGGAAGAATATTAGCAGCTGAGACTATATGATTATTTTTTACGAGAACGGCACCGTCATGAAGAGGGTTACCTGGGTAAAATATTGATTCGAGTAATGGCGCAGTTAAATGAGCGTTTAATGTCGTTCCAGTTTGAATGAAAGCTTCAAGCGTCTCATTTCGTTCCACAACGATAAGAGCACCATGTTTTCTAGCGCTTAAATGTTGGATAGCTGTCGTAATAAAAGATGAACTTTCCGTATAAGGTGATAAATATGCCTGAATATAGTATGTAGCTGCCAATGTTTGTACATTTGCTAACATATGATGAATATCTTCCATTTTGCATAAAATACATTCGTCTTCTTTATCGATTGCGTTTCTCATAATCGATAGTTCTTTTTCAGCAATTTCAATCATTTGCTTTGTTTGTATTTTGAGCTCTTCTGACAAGCCCCATTCGTGCATAATCCTCATTCCCTTTAGTGGAGTATTTAACCATAGTGTATACAAATATTCCTAGTAAAATCCTGCTAGATTTTATAAAATATTGAGATACAGCATGTTTTTTTCATATAATAAAGGTATGACGAGCGAGAGGAGAGAGAAGAATGAATTGGAAACAAGAATTTAGTCGCTGGCTTTCTTACGCACAATTAGATGCAGAATTAAAAGAACAGCTAGAAAATATGAAGCAAGATGAGAAGAAAATCGAGGATAGCTTTTATAAAAATCTAGAGTTTGGCACAGGTGGTATGCGTGGTGAACTTGGTGCTGGTACGAACCGTTTAAACGTATATACAGTTCGTAAAGCAACAAAAGGATTAGCAAGCTTTATTGAAAAATTAGGTGAGGAAGCGAAAAAACGCGGTGTTGTTGTAGCCTATGATTCTCGTCATAAATCACCTGAGTTCGCAATGGAAGTTGCTGCTACACTTGGGGCACGCGGTATTACAACATATGTGTTTGAAAGCTTACGTCCAACGCCAGTACTTTCTTTCGCAGTTCGTCATTTATATACAGTAAGTGGAATCGTTCTTACGG
The DNA here is from genome assembly GCF_050312695.1 of Bacillus sp. AF62. Taxonomy (NCBI): domain Bacteria; kingdom Bacillati; phylum Bacillota; class Bacilli; order Caryophanales; family Bacillaceae; genus Bacillus; species Bacillus sp. AF62. The sequence continues at coordinate 27,835 of NZ_JBNPJZ010000091.1, forward strand.
CAAGCCATAATCCACCTGAATATAACGGATACAAAGTATACGGTGAAGATGGTGGACAGTTACCTCCAAAAGAAGCAGATGAGTTAATTAGCTACGTAAATGCAGTAGAAGATGAATTAACAGTTGAAGTCGCTGATGTAGAGCAATTAAAAGCTGACGGTTTATTACATATTATTGGACAAGAAGTAGATGATGCATATGCTGCAGAATTGAACAATGTCATCATTAATAAAGAAATGGTGCAAAAGGTCGGCAAAGACTTAAAAATCGTCTTTACACCATTACACGGAACATCAAATATTTCTGTACGCCGTGGTTTAAAAGAAGTTGGATTTACAGATGTAACAGTTGTAAAAGAGCAAGAGTTACCAGATCCTAACTTCTCTACAGTAAAATCACCGAACCCAGAAGAGCACGCAGCGTTTGAGTATGCCATTCGTGATGGTGAAAAGGTAGGCGCAGATGTATTAATCGCAACTGATCCTGACGCAGATCGTCTAGGTGTAGCAGTGCGTAATCATAATGGTGAGTTCCAAGTATTAACAGGAAACCAAACAGGTGCATTAATGCTTGATTACTTACTATCTCAAAAGAAAGAAAACGGAACGCTTCCGGAGAACGGTGTCGTATTAAAAACAATCGTAACGTCTGAGATTGGTCGTACAATTGCGAAAGCATACGGTTTAGATACAGTTGATACGTTAACTGGATTTAAATTTATCGGTGAGAAAATTAGGCAGTATGAAGAAAGCGGACAATATGAATTCCAATTCGGTTATGAGGAAAGCTATGGTTATTTAATCCGCCCATTCTGCCGTGATAAAGATGCAGTACAATCTGTCCTATTTGCATGTGAAGTAGCTGCATACTACAAATCACAAGGGAAAACGTTATATGACGGTCTATTAGAAGTATTTGAGAAGTACGGTTTCTTCCGTGAAGACCTTGTATCGTTAACGTTAAAAGGAAAAGATGGAGCTGAAAAAATCCAAGAGATGATGGCAACGTTCCGTGAGAATCCTCCGAAAGAAGTAGCGGGCTTAACAGTCGTAGCAGTGGAAGACTATAAAGCAAGCATTGTTACGTCTTTACAAGATGGAAATAAAGAAGAGATTCACTTACCGAAATCAAATGTGTTAAAATATCAATTAGAGGATGGTTCATGGTTCTGCCTACGTCCATCTGGAACTGAACCGAAGATTAAGTTCTACTTCGGTGTACAAGATAGTTCTTTACAAAATAGTGAACAAAAGTTACTTACTATTAAAGAAGACATTATGAATCGTTTATAATACAAAGTAATTTTAAGTAGTAAGGAACAAAAGGGAGCGAAATCTCCCTTTTGTTTTATGTAGGAAATAATTGCTATTAATTCCGACAGGAGAGAGGGTATTTTGTGATGAAAAAAGTAAGAAAAGCGATAATCCCAGCAGCTGGATTAGGAACACGTTTTTTACCAGCAACGAAAGCAATGCCGAAAGAAATGTTACCGATAGTAGATAAACCAACGATCCAGTACATTGTAGAAGAAGCAGTGAAATCGGGCATCGAAGATATTATTATCGTTACTGGTAAAACAAAGCGTTCTATCGAAGATCATTTCGATAACGCATTTGAACTAGAGCAAAACTTATTAGAGAAGAAAAAATATGAGTTACTTGAAAAAGTACAAGCTTCTTCAAAAATGGTAGATATTCATTACATCCGTCAAAAAGAGCCGAAGGGGCTAGGGCATGCTGTTTGGTGCGCGCGTAAATTCATTGGTGATGAGCCGTTTGCAGTGTTACTAGGTGATGATATTGTCCAAGCTGAGAAACCATGTTTACGTCAATTAATGGATGAGTATGAAAAAACACTTTCTTCTGTTATTGGTGTACAAACTGTTCCAGAAAATGAAACACACCGTTACGGAATTATCGATCCATTAGAACAAGAAGGTCGTCGTTACCAAGTTCGCAATTTCGTTGAGAAACCAGCACAAGGTACAGCACCTTCAAACTTAGCAATTATGGGACGTTACATTTTAACGCCTGAAATCTTTATGTTCTTAGAACAGCAACATGTCGGTGCTGGTGGTGAAATTCAATTAACAGATGCAATCCAAAGCTTAAATGAAATTCAACGTGTATTTGCTTACGATTTCGAAGGAAAGCGCTACGACGTAGGTGAAAAGCTAGGATTTGTTCAAACGACAATTGAAATGGCCCTACAACACCCAGAATTACGTGATGACATGGTTGCGATGATGAAGAAAATTTTAGAAGAACAAGCGAATCAAGAGTCTTAATATAAAAAAAGAGTTATTGCAGCAAGCTGCAATAACTCTTTTTTATTATGAAATCGTCGAATGAGAATGCTGATAAGCAGAACGACGCACAGCATAGTATATGCGAGGGGCGATAATAGCACCGATAATTGTAAATGCAATATCTTTTACTGCAAACCACATCATAATCATCCAAGCAGCTTTATAGCTCATATTACCGCCCATAAAGAGATTGACTGCCCCGTACATGTAAGTAGTACCGATTATATAAGTTAAAATAATTCCTGTGAAAGAGGCAATCGCAAATGTAATGAATGTTGGTCTTTCTTTTTGTTCTACTAATTTTCCTGATACGTAAGCAACGATAATAAATGCGATAATAAAACCACCAGTAGGATCTAAAAGTGCTCCAAATCCAGCTTTGAAGTTAGCAAAGATTGGTGCGCCGGCTAAGCCAACGAGCATATATACAGTCATGGATAAGGCAGCAAGTCTACTTCCAAGAAGAAGACCTGCTAAAATTGCGAAAAATGGTTGCATAGATAATGGGATGCCTGCTACTTGTAAGAAAGGTGCCCAAGATACAATATTTGCACCGATGGCCATAAGAGCAACGAACATGGCAGCTAATGCTAAATCTAAAACATGTAATCTTCTCATAATGTTAACCTCCTGTTGTTTTTAGGTTAACATTATCGTAGCTAAAATATTTACTTGTTGTCAATCAAAATATTTTGATAAGAAGGCTTTAAATAGTCTCTTAACAACGTATATGGAATACGAAATTGCGGAATTCCACTTGAATACGGAGCAATCTCATATAAAGGGAAATAAATGACGAGATTGTCTGGCTCTAAAAAGAAGTGAAACTTTTTCATACTCATTACCTTTTCAGTTGCATCAGGAAAATAAATACTTTCATTTTGTTTAATTTGTCTTACAATCTCTGCACGAATTACATCTTTATATTTATCTTTTTGTTGAAATAAATCGTCTAAGTGCAGTAGCTTTTTTTCTTTTAAATCAAATGTATTTGCCTTCCACGTATAAAGACCGTGTGCTCCGCCAGTATATTGATAGTAATTCACATATAGGCTAAGAAAAGGTGGTTTGTTTAAAGAGACTTTATAATCAACATTTGCTACGTACGGATGAAATGGTGTACTAGATCCTTCTGTCTCTTTATAGTATTTTTTTGCTTCTTTTTCTAATTTGTTTTTAAATTTGTCAGTGGATTTTTTGTAGTATAAATTGAGCTTATTTTGAAATGTAGAGTCAGAAAAGTTGTGAAAAGAAGGCCTATTTATTTGATATTCTATATAAGGTTTCTTACCTTTTTGCGTTACAGTCTTAACATCGATTGTCAGGTTAGATGCTTTGGCTGTTATTGCACAATTTGGTACAATAGTCAGCAAGGAGAACATAAGCAGTAATATACAAAATTTCTGTTTCATTTAGGTGAAGCCTCCTTATATAAGTGTTATAAGTAGTTTGAAAATAAATAGGTAAAATTATACATTTAATTAAAGCAAGAGAAGGAGGAAGCGATATGGCAAAAACTTTAATGGATTCACTTGGAATTGAGTTGTTAGAGATGACAGAAGATAAGGTGGTTGCTACGATGCCTGTTGATGAGCGTACGCATCAGCCATTTGGATTTTTACACGGCGGTGCATCGGTTGCATTAGCAGAAACAGTGGCAAGTGTTGGTTCATACAATTTAATTGATCAAGAAAAATGTATTTGTTTCGGATTAGAAATTAATGCAAACCACATTCGCTCAAAGAAAGATGGAATTGTAACAGCGATCGGAACACCGATACATAGAGGACAATCGACAATGGTTTGGGATGTTCGTATTATTGATGAAAATGATGATTTACTATGTATATCAAGATGTACAGTAGCAATGAAAGAAAAACGTGAAAAGTAAAAAAGAGGCGCTCTTATGAGCAGCCTCTTTTTCTTATAATTAGAACTGGATTTTCTTCTCTAAGAAACCTTTTAGTTCGCTAATTGGCATACGAACTTGTTCCATTGTATCACGGTCACGTACTGTAACAGCTTTGTCTTCAACTGAGTCGAAGTCGTATGTGATACAGAATGGTGTACCGATTTCGTCTTGACGACGGTAACGTTTACCGATAGAACCAGTTTCATCAAAGTCTACCATGAAGTCTTTAGCTAATTCTGCGAATACTTCAGTAGCACCTTCAGATAGCTTTTTAGATAATGGTAAGATAGCTGCTTTGTATGGTGCTAAAGCAGGGTGGAAACGAAGAACTGTACGAGAATCGTTTTCTAATTGCTCTTCTTCATATGCATCACATAAGAATGCTAATGTTACACGGTCTGCGCCTAAAGATGGCTCGATGCAGTATGGTACGTAACGCTCATTCGTTTGTGGATCGATATAGTTAAAGTCTTCGTTTGAGTGTTCCATGTGACGTTTTAAGTCGAAGTCTGTACGAGATGCAACGCCCCAAAGTTCGCCCCAACCGAATGGGAATTTGAATTCAATGTCAGTTGTTGCATTACTATAGTGAGATAACTCTTCTTCACCGTGGTCACGAAGACGCATGCTCTCTTCAGTCATACCAAGTGAAAGTAACCAGTTTTTACAAGTTTCACGCCAGAATGCGAACCACTCTAAATCTTCACCAGGCTTACAGAAGAATTCAAGTTCCATTTGTTCGAATTCACGTGTACGGAATGTGAAGTTACCAGGCGTGATTTCGTTACGGAAACTCTTACCGATTTGGCCAATACCAAATGGAAGCTTTTTACGCATAGAGCGTTGAACGTTTTTGAAGTTTACGAAAATACCTTGTGCTGTTTCAGGACGAAGGAAGATTTCGTTTGTGCTAGACTCTGTAACACCTTGGAATGTTTTGAACATTAAGTTGAACTGACGGATTTCAGTGAATTCTTCACTACCGCAATCAGGACATTTTACTTCATGTTCTTTCATTAAGTCAGCCATTTGGTCGAAAGTAAGACCATCAACAACCATTTCGATGCCTTTTGCATCTAAAGCATCCTCAATTAATTTGTCAGCACGGTGACGAGCTTTACATTTTTTACAGTCGATCATTGGATCGTTGAAGTTACCAACGTGACCAGAAGCGATCCAAGTTTTAGGGTTCATTAAAATAGCTGCGTCTAAACCAACGTTGTATGGAGATTCTTGAATGAATTTTTTCCACCAAGCTTTTTTAACGTTATTTTTTAATTCGATTCCAAGTGGACCGTAATCCCAAGTGTTTGCAAGACCACCGTAAATTTCAGAACCAGGGAAAACAAAACCGCGATGTTTCGCTAAGTTTACAACTTGTTCCATTGAATACATAAGAAAATCCTCCTTTTGAAAGTTAACGTATTGGCGATGACATACTCTGATACTTTGGAAACGAGCAGTATAGCTAAAAAGAACATAAAAAAACGCTCATCCCAAGGCTATTTGCCTAGGGACGAGCGTTTGCCCGCGGTTCCACCCTAGTTGATACACAAAAGGTGCATCCACTTTATCATGTATTGCTCGGGACTGCCGTTTCCTTGCGGCTTCAGGCTTTCACTATCCCTGAATCGCTTTTTATGCAAGTACTTATAAGTCCGTCATCGCTACTTATATTAGTAATAATGAACATATTCTAACACGTTCTTTTTTAAATCTCAATAGAGGAACGCGTCTATCTATGATAGAGTCTCGCCTATTTTTTCATTATTTATTCCGTAATTTTCTTTAATATGCTTAATTGCTTCACGCTTACTTAATGGAGCGAGCTCGTTGTTTTGCACGTATTCCCAAACTACATCCGGATTTGTTTTTGCATATTCACGAAGGACCCAGCCAATCGCTTTTTGAATGAAAAATTCTTTTGAAGAATGTAGTTGTCCAATAATCCAGAAAAGAAGTTCCTCATCCATCTTTTGTTTATATTTCAGTTGGAATAAAATAGCGGCGCGTTGTAACCATATGTTATCTGATGCAATCCATTTTGGAATATAAGCAGAAATCAATTCTGGGTGTTTTAAAAAGATAGTACCTAAGAATGTAGGGACGATGCTATCGACAGAGTCCCACCAAGATTTTGTGACAATAAGTTCTTCTAAGAAGGGGATATGAGTTTCGTTTATATGCTTTTTATATTTTTGCATAATATCAAGTGCGGCCGCTTGGAATTCACGTTCTGGTAAGTCCCAAAGCTCACGTACGATAATTTGGAAGTCTTTTTTATCTGGGAGAGTATGTATTTGAATGACGTCTTTTAATAATTGGCGTCTTTCCGGTGTTTGAATACCTAGAAATGGGAAGTGATTTTTCATATAACGAGCCATAGGTTCTGCTTTTTCAGGATTTTTATGAGCTGTGAAATGCTCTTGTAATGCTTTTACAAATGGATGCATAAGTGTTTCTCCTCTCTTATTCTCTTTCTTCTCTTATTATACAAAGAGTTTGGATAAATTTTAAAACATAACTTGCAATGTAATGAAATATGTTGAAAGTAGAGAGGAGAGGATAAGATGGAGGATCAAGGCGTACTAGCAGGTTTCTTTGCTCTTAGTTTTGCGTTTATTCTTGTTATATTGATTTGGGCAATTATTTCATATTTGTTAACGGCTTTTGCACTTTATTCGATGGCGAAAAATGATGGTGCAACGGACGGGGTGCTTGCGTTTATTCCGTTTTTGAATAGTAAGACGTGGGGTGACTTAGCGAAAGATAAATTACCAGATTTTTTGAAAGAAGAAGCAGGGTGGAAAGTATTCGGTATATATGTTGCATGTTTCATTTTTAATTTCGTACCAATTATAAGTTTACTAGCAACAGCTGTATCGATTGTATTATCTATTTATCTTATCTACGCTATTTTAGACAGATATGGAACGAACTCTATATTATTTACGATTATTCATGTAATCACATTTTCGGTGTTCTTACCGATTCATTTATTTATTATTCGAAATGAACCGGTGAGATATAAAGAGTAGATTTTTCGTTTTTGTTGATAAGTCGATATATTTTAGATATAAGTAAAAAAGCGCCCTGATTATCAGAGCGCTCTTTTTACTACATAAGGTAGCGTAAATAAATATAAATGTGAGAAATGATTAATGAAACGATCATAATTGGGAAACCGACTTTTAGGAATTCCATGTAACTAAATTTATGTCCTTCGCGGCTCGCAATACCTGCAACGATTACGTTAGCAGAAGCTCCGATTAATGTTCCGTTTCCACCGAGACAAGCACCTAGTGCTAATGCCCACCATAATACATCGATTTGTGCGTCAGATGGTGATAAGCCTAGCCCGACAGCCATATCGTTAATAAGTGGAATCATTGTTGCGACGAATGGGATGTTATCAATTGTTGCAGAGGCGATACCAGATACCCATAAAATAAGGATGGATGCGTAAGAAATATCTCCGCCTGTTATACCAATTACTTTTTGAGCTAACATTTTAATAAGACCGATATCGATAAGTCCTCCAACAAGTACGAATAGCCCTGCGAAGAAGAAGATTGTTACCCACTCTACGCTTGCAAATACTTCTTCAATTTCATGCTCTTTCACACCAATTAACATAAGTACAGTAGCACCAGTTAAGGCAATGATAGCCGCATCAATATGGAAAATAGAATGAGTCATGAAACCTACAATCGTAAGTCCAAGCACCGTTAAAGATTTTTTCATTAATACTGGATCTTTAATGTATTGTTTTTCATCTAAGCTCATTAATTTTTTAACCTGTACAGGATCGGCAATTAATTGTTTACGGTACATGAAGTAAAGTATGGTTGCTGTAACGCCAATAATAATAATTACGATTGGTGCTAGATTCAATAGGAAAGCATTGAAGTCTAAATGCTTATTGGCAGAACCAATCATAATGTTAGGTGGATCACCAATTAATGTTGCCGTTCCCCCAATGTTTGAAAAAATAATTTCAGAAAGTAAATATGGAACAGGATTTACTTGCAGTATGCGCGTAATAGATAAAGTAACTGGAACAACAAGAAGTACAGTTGTAACGTTATCTAAAAATGCGGAGCCAAGCGCGGTAAGTAGGGAAAGGGAAATTAAAATTTTAATTGGATTTCCTTGTGCCCCTTTTGCTGCTTTAATGGCAACGTATTGGAAAACACCTGATTTACTCGTAATGTTCACCAAAATCATCATACCGATGAGTAGCGTAATCGTTCCCCATTCAATATGTTTCGTAAAGGCGTTATGTAAATCGACGACCCCCACAATTACCATGAATGCTGCACCAAGAAGTGCGATGACAGCGCGATTAATTTTTTCAGAAATAATAATGGCATATGTAATTAAAAAGACTGCGATAGCAAAATAATACTGCCAGTTAGCGAGTTCTTGCGTTGTTTCGTGCAAAAATCTCATCTCCTTTCATTCATTTTTCTTAGTGTGTCAAATATTAACTAGATGAAACACACATAACGTCATTATAAAGTAGAAAAACTGCGGATGTAAATGAAAGGAGGGATTTTGTCATATTTTCTGCATAGGTCATTTTTTCTTATTTTTTAAAATATTTGTGGGCATTTGACATATATATAAGATACATCCAATCTGAATATTTAAAATGGAATTAGCATTCGAGCTTGTTCGTGTAGGAGTGTCAAATAGAAAGGAATGATAAAAATGATAAGGAAGGGATCGTATGGATGAACAACGATTTTTATTTTTAGACTTTGAGTTTACGATGCCCCAGCATAGAAAGAAACCGAAAGGATTTTTTCCGGAAATTATTGAGGTAGGACTCGTTTCAGTTGCTGGCCGTAAGGTGGAAGATACGTATTCATCACATGTCAGGCCGAAAACATTTCCCTCTTTAACGGATCGATGTAAGAAGTTTTTAGGAATAAAACAAGAAGTCGTGGATAAAGGGATTTCATTTCCTGAACTCGTTAAGAAGCTTGCGGAATACGAAACGAAATGTAAACCGACAATTGTAACGTGGGGAAATATGGATATGAAAGTGCTGAAGCATAATTGTGAAATGGCAGGGATAGCTTTTCCATTCTTCGGACAGTGTCGTGATTTATCGCTTGAGTATAAGAAGTTTTTTGGAGAAAGAAATCAAACAGGATTATGGAAAGCAATTGAGGCGTACGGAAAAGTAGGGACAGGGAAGCATCATTGTGCGCTTGATGATGCGATGACGACGTACAATATTTTTAAACTAGTAGAAAAAGATAAAGAGTATTTAGTAAAACCAGCACCTCCAACATTAGGAGAACTCGTTGATTTTTCAAAAGTGTTAAAGAAAGTGAGCACACAGTAACGACCAAATTGCACATTATGTAATTTGGTCGTTTTGTTTTTTAAAGTTTGTAGTCTTTCTTTAACTGTTCTAATGTTTCTAGACTACGCTCTGCAAAAGGTGAATCATCTTCAGAAAATGAATTCATTTGGGTTTCTAATGCTAATTTTAGTGACTCGGTATAATCCGGAATTTCTCCTTCATATTTTTTCACCATTTGCTCTGGAATGTTCGTCTGTTCACGGAAAGCTAAAGCGCGTCTTTCATGGAAAAATGGTACGTCAGCTTGTTTTACGTTATGTAAGTCACCTTGCACCGGATGTTTTAAAACAGCTAATACTTTTACGACGTAACTGCCAGGGCGGCTATTTGTAACTTCGCCGATGTATTTGCCAGTTTTATAAATACCAGTAACGATTTCACCAATTTCAAATGTTTCTCTCATATTTTTCACCTCAAGTTTATAGTAAGGAAAGTAGGAGAAGGAGTCAAAGAAATCATTCACTTTCGGAACGCCCCCTTGAGAATATGGATAGGTTCCACTATAATTTAAAGTTATATAACAGAAAATTCTGATGTTTTACAAATCCTATAATAAGGAGTGTTCTATATGATGCCTTTATATTTTCCGGAAGATAAAACAGAATATATTATTCCAGGGATTGTTTGCGTGCTATTTATAATTGGTGCCGTTGCTACGTGGCGTATGTTCATTCGTGTATCAAAACGCGAAGCGGAGCGATTACAGAAAGTTGAAGAAAAACTATTAGCTGAAAAGAAACAGTAACGCATTTTTGTATGTTTCCCTCTATGCTCGGACAATCTAAGGGCAGAATATATTTTGGAGGGAATGGAATGAAGAAACGGCTTTTTTTCAGTTGTTGTTTATTATTTCTGATGGCAGGTTGTGACCAAGGAAAGCCGAAAGAAATTGAAGTGAAATTACATAATGCTTCAGGAGATGAAGTAGGGACTGCGAAAGTAGTGCAGCAAACAAGTGGCGTGAAAATTACGATTAAAGGAGAAGGTTTCACGCCAGGACCACACGGACTACATGTACATGAAATCGGAGAGTGTAAGGCACCTCGTTTTGAATCATCCGGGAATCATTTTAATCCTGATGATAAAAAACATGGTCTTCTTAATCCGAAGGGTGCAGAAAACGGTGATTTACCGAACGTAGTTGCAGATGGTTCTGGGAAGATTAAAGCGGAAATCGATGCACCTCACATCACACTTGAAGAAGGAAAAACGACGATTCATAGAAAAGATGGAGCGTCTATTATTATTACAGAAAACCCTGATGATGGTATGACACAACCGACAGGTAAATCAGGCGATCGAATTGCTTGTGGTGTAATTGTAAAAAAAGCAGCGGATATGAAGAAAAAGTAAAAGCTACCGTGCTGGTAGCTTTTTTTGTGTAGTATAAGTGAAAATATATCAGCGATTATTGGAATATATCGACCGTAACTTGAAATATATCGACTTACCGACAAAATATGACAAAGGAGTCTGTCCAAGAATGATTAGGGGACAGACTCCTCTATTATTATGAAAACGTATGACGCAGTCTGTTCAAAATTTCTTCTAAAACAGATCGTGGACAGCCGATGTTAATTCGAATATGTTCTTCGCCACCTAACCCGTATTTCTCACCAGGTTCAACGATGATTTTTCCTTTTTCCTCAAGTAATGCAGTACGCTCGTTTTGAGAAAGCTTTAGACGAGAACAATCAATCCATAATAAAAAGCTACCTTCTGGCTTCGTTACGGAAAGAGCAGGTATGTGAGTTTTAATATATTCACAAGCAAATTGAGCATTATCTTCTATATATAATCGAATTTCGTTTAACCAATCATTACATTCTGTATAGGCACTTTGCATCGCTGTGTAGGCAAAGATATTTAACCCGTGGAAGCCTTGTCTATATTGGATAGCTGTAAAGGCGTGACGGAGTTTTTCGTTTGGAATGATAATAATCGAAGCTTGTAATCCAGCGATATTAAATGTTTTACTTGGAGCCATACAAGTGATAGTGCGCTCTGCTAATTCTTCAGATAAGGAAGCGAACGGCGTATGTGTATGGTCTGCATAAATGATATCGGAATGAATTTCATCCGCGACAACGATAACGTCATATTTAGTACATAACAATCCGAGCTGCACAAGTTCCTCTTTCGTCCAAACGCGTCCGATTGGGTTATGAGGGCTACAAAGAAGCATGAGTTTGACACCTTGCTGAAACTGCTTTTCTAAATGCTCGAAGTCTATCACATATGTATCATTTTGTTTCTGTAATGGACTCACGCATAACTGCCTGTTGTTTGTTGTGACCATTTCGAAAAATGGAGGATAAATAGGTGGTTGTACGAGAACGGATTCGTTTTCTTTTGTGAAAGCCTGTATGCTCGTACTAAGAGCTGGAACGATTCCCGCGCTAAAAACAATCCATTCTTTTTGAATGTCCCAGTTATATTGTTTTTTTGTCCAGTTACAAATAATATCTCCAATATTTTCGGGAGGAAGTGTATAGCCGAAAATAGGATGCTCAATACGTTTCTTTAAAGCAGTTTGAATTTGTGTTGGTACTTCAAAATCCATATCAGCAATCCAAGCATGGATAAGTTCTTCGTTTTTATATGTATCCCATTTTATACTATGCGTTCCACGTCGATTGATTGCTTTATGAAATAGTTGCATACGTTTGCCCCCTTCTTCTGTAAAACCAATAAGTTATGAAAGTTCTCTCTCTTCTTATAGAATAGCTGATGTGATAGGATAAAGAAAAGTATTAAAAAGTGAAAAGGCGGGAAGCGAATGGGTACATATGAAAAGATGATAGAGGTTGTGAAGAATTGGGATCCGTTTCAAATGGGACCGGAGTTTTATGAAACAGAAGCGAGCGATGTTGTGAACGTCATAAGTGTGTTTGATGATCCAAAATACATCGCAAAGAAGATTCAACATATATACTTTATGTCTTTTGAGGAAGTACCTGCGCTTGAAAAATGTGAGAAATTAGCTGTGGAATTACTTGTAATAAAAGAAGGCGGAAGCTGTTCATTATAGGCTGTCGGAATTTCCGACGGCCTTTTTTATATTATCCCACTATTTGCCGGGGAGTAAGACCCCCACCTCAAAATTCAGCAGAAGCAAAGAAGTTAGGTGGGGGCTAATTAAAGTTTCACTTTATTGCGCAGAAAAAGCGATAATTTCTTCATAAACATGTTCAGGCTTTTCTTCAGGTAGTAAATGTCCTGTATTTTCGTAAGAAATAAATTTTGAATTCGGTAAATCTTTGTGTAGACGATGACCTACATGTACAGGGACGACGCGGTCTTTTTCACCCCAAATGAGTAGTGTAGGTGTTTCGATTTTTTGTAATTCAGTTGAAGATAAGTCACCTTCACGGTCTCGTATCATGCGAGTTAAAGCGGGAAATATACGGTCGTCATAAAAAGGAGCGGAGTAACCTTTTTTCATTTCATCGTCAATTAATGAGTGATCATGAACGACATTCATTAAGTTATGAACGATACCGCGTCTAATAATCCAGTTCTTTACATATAAATGAAAGAACGGTAAATAAGAAGAGTATAGTAAAGGTAAGGTTGCGCGTGCTAAATAGCTAGAGCTACATAGTAAAATCGTTTTTGAAATGAGTTCAGGACGTATACGGTTTACATAGAGAGAAATTTGCCCACCCATAGAGTGCCCAACTAATACAATGTTTGAGAGAGATAAATGTTCAATTAAATCAATAATAATCGTTGCTAAATTGTGATAAGAATACTTAAACAGATGAGACTTATCACTTTTTCCGAACGGTGGTAAATCAAGAGCAATCACTGTTCCTGCTTTCGATAGTAAGGGAATGAGACGACGGTAACTGAATGAGGAAGATAAAAAGCCGTGAACGAGTACGAAAGTAGGACGTTCTGTTTTGTTATCGTGTTCATACAATTCGTAATGAATAGTAGTGCCGCGAGTGGAAAAAGTGAAATAAGGACAAGTATATTCGTGATTCATTTTTTGTCACTCCATTGATTTTTGTTCATATCATCTCCAAGGAAGAAGAAAATATGTTAACAAAAAAAGGCAAGATGACGACGTCATCTTGCCTTTCGTTTATTCAGTATTACCCGCGAACAATATTAGGCGGTGTTTTTCCTTGTAATCCTGCAACTAAATTTTCAGCGGCGGTCATAGCCATTTGCTGCCTAGTTTTTAATGTTGCAGATCCGATGTGTGGTAAAGTCACAACATTTTGTAATGATAAGAGTGGATTATCTTTTTGAATCGGCTCTTGTGTAAATGTATCGATACCTGCTGCAAAGATTTTCTTTTCTGTTAAAGCATGGATTAACGCTTCTTCATCTACTGTTTTCCCGCGAGAAGCATTAATGAAGATTGCTGTTTCTTTCATTAATGAAAATTCCTTTTCTCCGATAAGGTGATATGTTTCATCTGTTAATGGAGTAAGAAGAACAATAAAGTCAGACTGCTTCAGTAGCGTCTGTAAATCACAATATGTAGCATCGAATTTTTGTTCAGCTTCTTCTTTACGACGGCGGTTATAGTAAAGAACATTCATATCAAATCCGAATTTTGCTCGTTTTGCAACGGCTTCTCCAATTCGGCCCATACCGATAATACCAATTGTGCTATGGTGTACATCTAGTCCGAAGTGTTCTTTTCCGATTTCAGCGTTCCATTCACCATTTTTCACGTAAGAATCGAGTTCGCAAACGCGGCGCCCAGCTGATAGCATAAGGGCGAAAACGAGATCAGCTACTGTATCATCTAATACATATGGTGTATTCGTTCCGATAACATTTCGGTTTTTCATCGCTTGTAAATCAAAATTATCGTAACCGACAGAAATGTTGCTCACTACTTTTAAGTTAGGAGCCACTGTCAGTAATTCTTCATTAATAGCAGATCCGAAATTTAATAACCCATCTTTATCTTGTATTTTCTCTAATAGAACATCACGAGGTACTTTCTCATTTTGATCCCATTTTTCATAATCACAGTGTTCTGATAAATAGTTTTCTACAAATGTTGGAACTGGTTCAGCAATATAAACTTTTGGTTTCACGGTTCCATCCCCTTTCGCTTTATCACGCATTTTTCCGCTGATTAAAGTTTCACTTTATTTTGACATAATTCAATAGAAAAATCTTCTTTTCAAACTGGAAAGGGTATTTGTATAATTTAAACACAAACGAAAAGGAAGGATGATTTATATGGTGACAGAAAAAGAATTAGAATTATTAGCTTGTCTTGAAAAGAGTAGTAGATTATCTGTAGATACATTAGCGAAGCTGTTAAATATAGAGGTAGAAGAAGTAAAGAAGATGGTTGCGAGGTTAGAAAATGAAAAGATTATTGTGGATTATGTAACACATATTGATTGGACGAAGGTGAAAGAACATACAGGTTTAACGGCAATGATCGATGTGAAAGTTACGCCAAAGCATGGCGTTGGGTTTGATGCGGTTGCTGAACAAATTTATCGTTATTCAGAAGTGAAATCCGTTTATTTAATGTCAGGGACATATGATCTTTCTATTACATTAGAAGGGAAAACGATGGGGGAAGTAGCGATGTTTGTTTCTGAGAAATTAGCAACAATTGAATCTGTTGTTTCTACAACTACTCATTTCATTTTGAAGAAGTATAAACATGAGGGCGTTATTTATGAAAAAGACGATGATGATAAGCGAATTGTGGTGACACCATGAAGCAATTTGAACTATCTAGATCAGCAGAATCTTTAAAACCATCTGGTATTCGAAAATTTTTTGATTTAGCAGCAAATATGAAAGGCGTTATTTCCCTCGGGGTAGGAGAGCCGGATTTTGTTACACCTTGGAATGTAAGGCAAGCATGTATTCGTTCTTTGGAACAAGGGTATACGTCATATACAGCAAATGCAGGATTATTAGAGCTCCGTCAAGAAATAGCAAAGTATCTAAAAAAACAATTTGCAGTATCTTATGATCCAAGTGATGAAATCATTGTTACAGTTGGAGCGAGCCAGGCGTTAGATGTAGCGATGCGCGCCATTATAAATCCTGATGATGAAGTGCTCATTATTGAACCGAGCTTCGTTTCTTATGCACCACTTGTGACATTAGCTGGAGGAGTTCCGGTTCCTGTGGCGACTACGTTAGAAAACGAGTTTAAAGTACAACCAGAACAAATTGAAGCAGCTATTACAGCGAAAACAAAGGCAATTTTGCTTTGTTCACCAAATAACCCGACAGGTGCAATGCTAAATAAATCCGAGCTTGAAGAAATAGCAGTGATTGTTGAGAAGTACAATTTAATCGTATTATCTGATGAAATTTATGCAGAACTTGTATACGACGAAGTATATACAAGTTTCGCGAGTATTAAAAATATGCGTGAGCATACGATTTTAATTTCAGGATTTTCAAAAGGATTTGCGATGACAGGATGGCGCCTCGGTATGATTGCAGCTCCTGTTCAATTTTCAGAATTAATGCTCAAAATCCATCAGTATTCAATGATGTGTGCACCGACGATGTCTCAGTTTGCAGCACTTGAGGCGTTACGCGCAGGGAACGATGAAGTAATTCGAATGAGAGATAGCTATAAGAAGCGTCGTAACTTCATGACGACATCTTTCAATGAAATGGGCTTAACGTGTCATGTGCCGGGCGGAGCATTTTATGTTTTTCCTGCTATATCTTCAACCGGATTATCTTCATCGGAATTTGCAGAACAGTTATTGTTGGAAGAAAAAGTGGCCGTTGTCCCTGGTAGCGTATTTGGCGAAAGTGGTGAAGGATTTATTCGTTGTTCATATGCGACGTCGCTTGAACAACTTATGGAAGCGATGAAGAGAATGGAACGATTTGTAGAAAATAAAAAAAGGACAAAACGTAATACGTTTTGTCCATAAAAGGGGGGGAATACTAGAAAGCCATGTGTTAGTAGTCTATCCCAATATTGGAGAATTATACTTCTTTAAGGGAAATTTTTCATGAATTTTGAATGAGTTCTGTCATAGTGGTATAATTTACTAATATAAGGTATACGCATTCTAGATATCATTATCTAGAATGCGTACTAACCAATCGGATATTTAAAATAAATATATCTGCTTTGCTCTCTATAATTGTAGAGAGAATGGTAAACGTATGGGAGTGTTTCATATGTCAGAACAATATACAACAGGAGTGGTTGTAACAGGGAAAGTGACTGGAATTCAAGATTACGGTGCATTTGTAGCGTTAGATGCAGAAACACAAGGACTTGTGCATATATCTGAAATTACAAATGGATATGTAAAGGATATTCATGACTTTTTAAAAGTCGGCGATACAGTAGAAGTAAAGGTACTTTCAATTGATGAAGAGCACAGAAAAATGAGTTTATCGTTAAAAGCGGCGAAAAGAAAACAAGGAAGGATTCTTATACCGAACCCATCTGAAAACGGATTTAATACGCTGCGAGAAAAGTTGGCAGAATGGATTGAAGAGTCCGAGTTAACAAAGTAAAAGAGGAACGCATATGAGCGTTCCTCTTTTACTTTATCTTATGATATATATTTGCAAATATGATTGCATGCAATCATATTCGTATGTCGGAGGTGAAAGGACATACTGATTATCGAATTTCGTTTGTTTCTGGGTGCGTACCAAGATTTTCAGATGGTTTAAACAGTAAACCAAGATTGATAAGCCCAGATATACCAACGATGCCGTAAATAATACGTGCAAGAGCTGAAT
This sequence comes from Bacillus sp. AF62, assembly GCF_050312695.1. Lineage (NCBI taxonomy): Bacteria > Bacillati > Bacillota > Bacilli > Caryophanales > Bacillaceae > Bacillus > Bacillus sp. AF62. The sequence goes on from NZ_JBNPJZ010000091.1 coordinate 45,157, forward strand.
TTTGTCCACCAAAAATGGCTGCTACTAAGTCAAACTGGAAAAATCCGATTAGTCCCCAGTTCACAGCGCCAATTACAGTAAAGACTAATGCGATACGTTGCAAAGTACTCATGAAAAAGCCCCCCTTAATTGTGAAGCATGAGCAAGCGATGAGTTAATTAACTCTTTTATAGAATGGGGTAGTTATATTGTTTTTATACATAAAAAATGTTCGAAAGAGGATGTATATACATCTATACCGAAAAATGAGAATTTTTATGCAAAAAATGAACTTTTTCTAAAAAATATATATTGGTTACGTTTACAATGGTTGAATCGCTTGATTTACAACTTCAGTTTCGCTAAAGTGAATACAGAAATACATATCCATAATTGGAGGGAAAAAGATGAGTACACATGTAACGTTCGACTATTCTAAAGCGTTATCCTTCATCGGTGAACATGAAATCACTTATTTACGTGATGCAGTGAAAGTAACACATCATGCAATCCACGAAAAAACTGGAGCTGGGAACGATTTCCTTGGGTGGGTAGACCTTCCGCTTCAATATGACAAAGAAGAATTCGCTCGCATTCAAAAATGCGCAGAAAAAATTAAAAACGACTCTGACATTTTACTTGTTGTAGGTATTGGTGGTTCTTACCTAGGAGCACGCGCAGCAATCGAAATGTTAAGCCATTCTTTCTACAACACGCTATCTAAAGAACAACGTAAAACTCCACAAGTGCTATTTGTTGGACAAAACATTAGCTCCACTTACATGAAAGATTTAATGGACGTATTAGAAGGTAAAGACTTCTCTATTAACGTTATTTCCAAATCAGGTACAACAACAGAGCCAGCACTAGCATTCCGTATTTTCCGTAAGTTATTAGAAGAGAAGTATGGAAAAGAAGAAGCTCGCAAACGTATTTATGCAACTACAGATAAAGCACGTGGTGCATTAAAAACATTAGCTGATAACGAAGGTTACGAAACATTCGTTATTCCAGATGATGTTGGAGGACGTTTCTCTGTATTAACGCCAGTTGGTTTATTACCAATCGCAGTAAGTGGCTTAAATATTGAAGAGATGATGAAAGGTGCAGCTGCTGGTCATGATGACTTCGGAACATCAGAACTAGCAGAAAACCCAGCTTACCAATACGCAGTAGTTCGTAACGCTTTATACAATAAAGGAAAAACAATTGAAATGCTTGTTAACTATGAGCCAGCACTTCAATACTTCGCTGAGTGGTGGAAACAGTTATTTGGTGAAAGTGAAGGAAAAGATCAAAAAGGTATTTTCCCATCTTCAGCAAACTTCTCAACTGACTTACACTCATTAGGTCAATACGTTCAAGAAGGTCGTCGTGACTTATTTGAAACAGTTCTTAAAGTAGGTAAATCTACACATGAACTAACAATCGAATTAGAAGACAACGATTTAGACGGATTAAACTACCTTGCTGGTGAAACTGTAGACTTCGTAAACACAAAAGCATACGAAGGTACATTACTTGCACATAGCGACGGGGGAGTACCAAATTTAATCGTAAATATTCCTGAATTAAATGAGTACACATTCGGTTACCTTGTATACTTCTTCGAAAAAGCATGTGCGATGAGCGGCTACTTATTAGGCGTAAATCCATTTGACCAACCTGGCGTAGAAGCATACAAGAAAAACATGTTTGCTTTACTTGGTAAACCAGGATTTGAAGAATTAAAAGCAGAATTAGAAGAGCGTTTAAAATAATAAAAAGCGACCGGATTCCGGTCGCTTTTTATTATTTTATCGAAAAGTCCATCAGTATATTCAAACTAGAGTGGGTATGCTAAAGGAAAAGTCTTGGAGGGATGGACTTGATTCCGATTCAATCAAATTTAGAAGGACGTACATATGCGTTATATAAATTAGAAGAGGTTATGAAACCACTTGGATATAGTATTGGTGGTAATTGGGATTATGATAAAGGATGCTTCGATTACAAAATCGATGAAGAAGATGGGTATCAATTTTTACGAGTGCCGTTTACAGCAGTAGATGGTGAACTAGATGTACCTGGTGTAGTAGTCCGTCTTGAAACGCCGTATATTCTTTCGCACGTATATCAAGACGAACTAGATGATAATGTGAATACTTTAACCGCGGGAACGAGTGGGATGGATCAATTTGCTGAACCGAAAGATCCAGATGCAGAAGTGAAAAGAAAATATATCAATATTGGAAAAGTGCTCATGCGGGAACTAGAAAAACATTTTCTTAATGGTGAATAACAATGAGTACGTCGCTTTCGATAAGAATGAAAGTATGGACTGGGTTAATCATATATTGATCGTCGCGCTTTATACCTAGTAAGAGAATGTTTTGTTTTAAAAGGGTATAGCTACAATTTGCAAAGGTTTGTCCGGTGCAGGACGGAGAAAGCTCCATCAGTTGTAATTTATTATCAGAGATTTCATCGTAAAGTGAGAATAGTACACCTGAAATAGAAGGGAATAAAAGAGAAGCGGTAAATACATAACTCGTTAATTTATTTCCTTCTATAATTTCTGACGCGCCAGCTCTCGTTGCATTTTGAATTTGTTCAGTAGTAAGTAGTTCTGCGATGCAGTGAATGTTTGGATTGAGTCCTTTTGCAGTTAAAATATTTAAAATGGATTGTGTATCTGCTAAGCTTTCGTTCTTTTCTTTATCCGCTGTTATTAATATGGTGTGTGCCGTTTTAATATTAGCTTTTAATAAAGTTTGATCGTGGTGCGGACAACCTTTTATAAATTCTAAATGATGAAATGGTTTTGGGAGTAAAGAAAGTGTTTCATCAATTAAAACGATATCAAGGTTTGGTTGTAATACATGCATTTGCTTTACAACATGTTTTGCACGCTCATTCCAGCCAACGATAATCATATGACCGTTAGAGGTAGCGGCTTCTTCACCTTTAATTTTCATATATTGTTTACTGATCATCTCAGTAGCGAATAGAACCATATAATAAGAACAAAAGCCAGTTCCTAATAAAATAATACTTATACCTATTAGTTTTCCTATCGTTGTATGGGGAGCAAAGTCGCCATATCCAACTGTAAAAATGGTAACGATTGACCACCAAATTCCGTCAAACCATGTAGTGAAATGAGAGGGTTCTAATCTATGTATAAGAAAACCAGAAAAAGCAGTGAATACAATAATAAAACAAATTAAACGAAAAATAATGGAATCACGAAATGTATCTACTAAATTCGGACGGGATTTCAATAGTAAATTCCTCCTTGTTTTGCAGGACTACATTCATTGTTACCATTATAGAAAAAAGAAAAACTCTCTAATTAAAGAGAGTTTGTTTTATGCTACATACTTTCCACTTCAGTTTGTTGGACACTTTCAAGATGTTGAAGAGCATAGTAAACATCAGCAGTAGGTCTTTTTTGATCAATGGACAGTTTAAGATGTAAATAGTGAGAACCGTTTTCTAATGTTTTAAGCTTCATATTCTTAACTTTTATATCCATTTCCTTTATTTCTTCAATTACGATTGGGATATTGTCCATATTTCGTACAACAAGTTTCACAGCGATATCACGTTGACGAAATGACCTAGGGCCTACATATTTCATCGCGAGTGGTATAAGTTCGACACTAATCATAAGGAAACACATTCCGAAAATCGCCTCGATATAGAAACCAGCTCCAACGGCAATACCAATACCAGAAGCACCCCAGATCATAGCGGCAGTCGTGAGTCCTGCAATGCTATCGTTGCCTCTTCTTAAAATTACGCCAGCACCTAAAAAACCAATTCCTGATACAATTTGAGCGGCAAGTCGAAGTGGATCCATATTCATATGATCGGTATGTGGTAAGTTATAAGCTGCTTTAATAGAAACAATCGTTAGGAGGCAACTAATAATAGAAATAACTAAACACGTTTTTAAACCAAGTGGTTTCCGTTTTAATTCGCGTTCTAAACCAATGGCAAACCCTAAAATAGCCGAGAGACCTAGTTTGATTAATAAATCGGTATAGTCCATATATATTCCTCCTTGTATGATATGGTATATGAATAAAACGCTTAGTATAGAAAGAAACGTTTTTTGATAGAGTAACTTTATATAAAATATATGTAGGAATTACTCATACATGAAAGAGATATTTCGTTTAAGTATATGATATTAAAAAAGAAATGTGGGCAGTTTTAAAAAAAGTTTATAAAAGGTGTTGCATTTCATTTTTCACCATGATATATTAATAACCGTCGCTGATGCGGAAACGCAGAAAACGACAAAAAAAAGAAATTGAAAAACTTAGTTGACATCGAAAAACGAAGATGTTAACATAAGGAAGTCGCAAATGAGCGACCAA